>CANOUR010000042.1 GCA_947570265.1 uncultured Bacteroidales bacterium
TTCCTTCATCTGAGCATCAGACAAAACGGGAGTTAAAATGAAAACGGTTTCGTAGTGGTTCATTGTGTTAATTAATGAATGGTTTGCTAAAAAACGCCGCAAAGATAATCATTTTCCGACACATATGCAACTCTGTGATCAATAATCTTTCAGAGCCTGAGCCGCGGGTGCTGGGATTGCGGACAATCTGGCTTTTTGTGCTATATTTGCAAGTGACATGAACGAAAATATCCAACAACCTGTCGAGACCCATCCGTGGCCACCTTTTGTGCCGGACGGCGCACGTGTGCTGATAATGGGCACTTTCCCGCCGCAGCCGAAGCGGTGGTCGATGGATTTCTACTATCCCAACCGCACCAATGATTTCTGGCCTATGATGGGGCTTATATTCATGGGCGACCGGCATGCTCTTATGGCTGACGATGGCAAGACTTTCGATCTTGGCGCGATAAAGCGGCTGTTGACAGCCAAGGGCATCGCCATGAGCGACACGGCTCACACAGTGCGTCGTCTCGCAGGCAATGCATCCGACAAAAATCTCGATATTCTCAGTCCGGTTGATCTGCCGGGTCTACTCGAACGCATGCCATTGTGCCGCACTGTGGTCACCACGGGTGAGAAGGCGGCAGGAGTGATCGCATCGCTGACATCCACGCCGGTTCCGGCGATGGGCGGAATGGTCACGGCACCCGACGGTCTTGAGATATGGCGCATGCCATCTACAAGCCGAGCCTATCCTCTTGGACTTGAGAAGAAAGCCGGATTTTACGCCGAAATGTTCCGTCACATTCACTTGATCTGATGACTATGGATAAGACCACGACAACAGAACCGTTTGCATCGATCCGTGTGCAGGATCTGCAGGAGGACGACCGCCCGCGCGAGAAGGCTATGCGCCATGGAGTCAAGGCGCTGAGTGATGCCGAATTGTTCGCCATAGTGCTTGGCGGAGGATTGCCCGGCATGTCGGTGCTCGACATGAGCCGTGACATATTGCACAGGTGCGACAATTCGCTTGTCAGTTTGAGCCGTGCCCGCATTGACGAGATGAAGCGCAAGTTCAAAGGTGTGGGCGACGCAAAGGCTGTGTTGGTGGCTGCCGTTTTCGAGCTTGGCCGCAGATGGCGCGACGAGATGGCCGATGTGGAGAGCCGAAAGCGCCTCCGCGTCACATCGAGCGACGACGCCTACCGTTTTATCCGCGGGCGTGTGGAGCTGCTGCCTTATGAGGAATTCTGGGTGCTGATGCTGTCGCGTGCCAATGTCATTACCGGAGCATGCTGTGTCAGTCAGGGAGGCGCAGCCGCCACAGTGGTCGATGCCAAGCTGCTGTTCCGCCATGCCATCGATGCGCTTGCTTCGGGCATAATTCTTGTCCACAATCATCCTTCGGGCAATCTTGCGCCAAGTCACGAGGACGATGTGCTGACACAGCGCCTCGCTGAGGCCGGAAAACTTCTCGACATCAGGATTCTCGACCATCTGATAGTCACATCCGACGGCTATTATTCATATAACGACGAAAGACGTCTCTGACCGGGCAGCGACGTCTTTCGGTTGATTCGTTGTAAGACTTTTGAAGATCAGTACACCTTTCTGGATGCTGCTAGAAGGGTGTTTTTCATCAGCGAGCATATTGTCATCGGGCCTACGCCGCCGGGCACAGGTGTGATGTAGGAGCACTTCGGCGCTACGTTCTCGAAATCCACGTCGCCGCTCAGACGGAATCCGCTCTTGCGGGTCGGGTCGGCGACGCGTGTTGTGCCCACGTCGATCACTACGGCACCGTCCTTCACCATGTCGGCCGTCACGAAGCCCGGATGACCCAAGGCGGCTATAATGATGTCGGCTTCACGGCATATTTCGGCAATGTCGGGGGTGGCGCTGTGGCACACCGTCACCGTCGCATTGCCCGGATTGGCTTTCTGTTGCATCAGGCTGGCCACCGGTTTGCCCACGATGTTGCTACGTCCGAGCACTACGCAGCGTTTGCCACGGGTGTCGATGTCGTAGCGGCGCAGAAGCTCCATGATGCCCGATGGCGTGGCGCTGATGAAGCATGGCAGGCCGATCGACATGCGTCCCACGTTCACGGGATGGAATCCGTCGACATCCTTGCCCGGATCGATTGCCTCGATCACACGCTGCTCGTCGATGTGACGGGGCAGGGGCAACTGTACGATGAAGCCGTCGACATCGCTATCGTTGTTGAGGTCGGCGATTGCCTTGAGAAGTTCATCCTGGGTGATGTTCTCGTCAAAGCGCAGCAACGACGATTTGAAGCCGCACTCCTCGCAGGCTTTCACTTTCGAGGCCACATAGGTCTCCGAGCCACCGTCGTGACCCACAAGTATGGCGGCGAGATGAGGACGCTTGTGTCCCTCGGTCACCATTTTTTCAACGTCGCGTGCAATCTCGGCCTTTACCTCAGCGGCGACTTTTTTTCCGTCAATTAGTTCCATTGCTGTCGTTGGGTGTGGTATGTGTTTGTGGAGTGGGGATAAAACTCGTTTTACCGGCGTGGCATGTTGCGCATCTGGCGCATCATTTTCATGGGGTTGTTGCCCATGGTGGCCACGGTCTTCATCATCTTGCGGGTCTGCTCAAACTGTTTGAGCAGGCGGTTGACTTCCTGTAGCGTCGTGCCCGATCCGCGCGCTATGCGCTGGCGCCGGCTTGCATTGATGATGTCGGGGTTGGCACGCTCCTGCTTTGTCATCGAGTGGATGATCGCTTCGATGCTCTTGAATGCGTTGTCGTCGATGTCGACATCCTTGATCGCTTTTCCCAGACCGGGTATCATCGATGCCAGATCCTTGATGTTGCCCATCTTCTTGATCTGCTGTATCTGGTTGAGGAAGTCGTCGAAGTTGAACTGGTTTTTGGCTAATTTGCGCTGAAGCGCCTGAGCCTCCTTTTCGTCAAATGCTTTCTGAGCTTTCTCGACAAGCGACACGATGTCGCCCATGCCGAGGATACGGTCGGCCATTCGCGATGGATGGAACACATCGAGCGCATCGAGTTTCTCGCCTGTACCGACAAATTTTATCGGCTTTGTGACAACCGTGCGTATCGACAGAGCCGCACCGCCACGTGTGTCGCCGTCGAGCTTTGTCAGCACCACGCCGTCGAAGTCGAGGCGGTCGTTGAACTCCTTGGCTGTGTTCACTGCGTCCTGTCCGGTCATGGCATCGACCACAAACAGGATTTCCTGAGGTCTGACCGCATGCTTGATGGCGGTGATTTCCTCCATCATCTCCTCGTCGACCGCGAGACGGCCGGCGGTGTCCACGATCACCAGATCGTGATGGTTGGCCTTGGCATATTTTATGGCATTCTCGGCTATCTCCACCGGATTTTTGTTGCCATCCTCGCTGTAGACCGGAACGTCGATCTGCGAGCCGAGCACCTTCAGCTGTTCGATGGCCGCCGGGCGGTAGACGTCGCCGGCCACAAGCAACGGGCGTTTAGCCTTCTCGCTCTTGAGTTTGCGGGCCAGCTTGCCGCTCATCGTGGTTTTGCCCGAGCCTTGCAGACCGGCCATGAGTATCACCGTGGGGTTGCCGGTGAGATTGATGTCACAGGCGTCACCGCCCATCAGCGATGCCAGCTCGTCGTGAACGATCTTCACCATCAGCTCGCTCGGCTTGATGGCATTGATCACGTTCTGTCCCATGGCCTTGGTCTTCACAGTGTCAGTGAACTGTTTGGCCACTTTGAAATTGACGTCGGCGTCGAGCAGCGCTCTGCGCACATCCTTAAGGGTCTCGGCTACGTTGATCTCGGTGATCTTGCCCTGGCCTTTAAGTATCTTGAAACTGCGTTCAAGGCGTTCGCTTAGGTTTTCAAACATATGTCTTGGCGGGTGTTATCTTCTGGTTAAATTAGGCGGTTGGTGGCAGTGTCGGGAAATATCACCGTCGGCTTGAAAGCTCTGGCTTCCTCGGGTGTCATCGTGGCATAGCTCATGATGATCACAATGTCGCCGGGCTGTACCTTGCGGGCTGCTGCACCGTTGAGGCATATCACGCCTGAGCCGCGCTCGCCCGGTATCGCATATGTTTCCAGACGCTCACCGTTGTTGTTGTCGACGATGTAGACATGTTCACCATGTATTATGCCGGCTGCGTCCATCAGATCTTCATCGATGGTGATGCTGCCGATATAGTCGAGATTGGCCTGTGTGACGTGCACACGGTGTATTTTTGATTTGAGTACCTCGATCTGCATCTCTCTCAGTTTTTAGCGGGATATTTGATGTTGTCGATCAGGCGCACATCGCCCATCCACACTGTGACGCATCCTGTCGCTCCCTCTGCCCAGCTGTCGACCGGCTGAAGGGTAAGCGGATGCACGATTTCGTAATATTCGGGCTTCATCATCGGATGACCCGATAGAGTGTCAAGCACATACGCTTTCACTTCCGCTACCGTAGCTCCGTCGGCTGCCATGTCCACGCTGTGACAGAGTGTGCGGTGTATCAATGGAGCTTCGGCTCTCTGTGCGTCGCTCAGACGGACATTGCGGCTGCTGAGCGCCAGACCATCGTCGGCGCGCTGTATCGGGCATGCCACGATCTGCGGACGCTGCAAGCCCATCACCTGCGCCATGCGGCGTATCACGGCGATCTGCTGGTAATCTTTCTCTCCGAAATAGGCACGGTCGGCCTCCGACAGCTCAAACAGGCGGCTCACTACCTGTGCCACTCCGTTGAAGTGTCCGGGACGCATCGCACCTTCCATCACTTCGGCCACCGCTCCGAGGTCAAATATACGTGTGTCCGGCTCGGGGTATACCTCCTCGACCGAAGGCACAAATGCAATATCCACGCCTGCTTTTTCGAGCAGAGCGCAGTCGGCTTCCTCCGTGCGGGGGTAAGTGCGAAGATCGTCGGGATTGTTGAACTGGGTCGGATTGACAAACACGCTGACAACAGTCACGTCGTTCTCGGCGCACGAACGTTCCACCAACGACATGTGTCCGGCATGGAGCGCTCCCATCGTAGGCACCAGACCCACTTTCACGTTGCCGCCGCTGCGGAGAGTGTCAAGCGCTTCTTTCAGACGGGCGACAGTACGGATAATTTCCATTTTGTGTCAAAAAATTACGGAA
This sequence comes from uncultured Bacteroidales bacterium, assembly GCA_947570265.1. GTDB lineage: Bacteria > Bacteroidota > Bacteroidia > Bacteroidales > Muribaculaceae > CAG-1031. The sequence goes on from CANOUR010000042.1 coordinate 5,113, forward strand.
AAATTGTGACTGCAAAATTAGTCATTTCCCAAAGACTGCGCAACCCCGCAGCATGTTTCCCGCATAATTTATGTATTTGAGGTTATTCCGTCGCGAAGTCAGGGAAGGCAGCACATTGCGGCGCGACCGGCTCATGTCGGGAATATTGCATGTTTTATTGTTGAGATATTGCAAAATGAAATTAAAAAACATTATATTTGCGATATAGTCGAATCTAAATATCATGAAAATATTATGTATTGTCAGAAAAATAGTTGTCGTATTGACCATCATTTCTTTCCAGTGCTGTATTTGATATGGCAGGACAATTCAGATATCCTACATCGACAATAAAATATGCTCCGGTAAAGAGAAGTATGTGATTTAATTGGTTGTTATGAGAAATCTGATAATACTGATCATCATAGCTGTGTGTTGCCCGGCTTGCAAAGTCAATACGCAGCTGGATTACGCGATGCCGAAAAATTGGTTTGTAGCCGGAACTGTTTGGCTGGTACGGACGGAGGCGACTACATTAGTGACCGGCCTGAAGGAAGATAAGATTGGCTTTGACTATTTTAAACTGGAAGATGGACATAGTGTCGATGGTCAGGCTTGTATGGGTATGTATCGTTCGAGAGGGAATGATTGTAGCTATGGTGATAACCCGATTCTATTTGTACGATCGGAAGGACAGAAAGTGTATTATTGGAATAATACTACAGACGGAGGTAGATGGGAATTAGTTTACGATTTTGATCTCCATACGGGCGATGAATGTGAGATAGCTATATATGATCCTGTTGTATATGAGTATTGCTTTAAGATGCGGGTTCGATGTGTTTGGCGAGGGGCCACTGCTGCCTATGATGGATATCCGTATATGTCGGTGGAAAATGTTGCACAATATGGTGAAAGAGCACGTTGGCTAATAGGGTTGGGTTCTTTTTACAGCCCTTTTGAATCCATAATGTGTTGGACGGGTGGATTTAACTACTCTGTGATAAGCGTAACGCACAATGGTAGGACGATTTACCACGATAGCGTAGATGGCGTGGCAAGATAGCATGGCATATTTGCTATTCCGTCTAGAGATCGGGGAATGGCAGCACATTGCGGCGTGACTGGCTGATGCGGCGCTCGCGCCAGCATTTGCGGCACACAGCTATATAGCGGTCGTCGCCGCCGATCTCCACCTGCGCGCCCTCCTCGACAAAATCGCCATGACTGTCGATGCGTGCGTTGACTATCGTCTTGCGTCCGCAGGTGCATGTCGACTTTATCTCGTCGATAGTGTCGGCGATCTCGAACAACCGCCGCGAACCCTCGAACAGACGGCTCTTGAAGTCGGTGCGCAACCCATAGCACACCACGTTGCAGCCAAATTCATCCACCACGCGTGCCAGTTGGTCGACCTGCTCGGCGGTGAGAAACTGAGCCTCATCTACCAGAAACCATTCGATCACCGTGCCCTGGCTGTCACACATGTTGCGTGCCATCGCGTAGAGGTCGCTGTCGTGGTATATCCACGTGCAGGCACGCTCGATGCCAATGCGCGAGCGTATCACACTGTCGCCTTCGCGGGTGTCGATCACCGGCTTGAGGCACACATACGACAGTCCGCGCTCCTCGAAGTTATAGGCAGTGGTCAGAAGCAGGGCTGTTTTGGCCGAACCCATCGTGCCATAGCGGAAATATAGTTTGCCGAGTCTGTTCATAAGTAGCTGGTCAAATTAAATGAATACAAAATGCTTGGAGATTTTTGAGAGATTTTCATTTTTTGAAGAGGGCGCGATGCGGGCATCGCAACCGATGAAAGAAATGGAAATATCCAAAAATATCAAGCAGATTGTGTGTTCAAGCTTTCTTCCAGCAAATATATTCATTAATTTAAAAATATTGTAGCGTGTTTAATTTGAACAGCTACTTGTGCGGCTGTTCATAATTATGTTGACTTCGGGAGTAAGTGTCACGCCGAACATCTTTTCCACGTCGGAGATCACAGCCCGGGCCACGGCAATCACCTCGTCGCCGGTGGCTCCTCCATGATTCACGATCACCAATGCCTGCCGGTCATACACTCCGGCATGGCCTACAGTCCGACCCTTCCATCCGGCGCGTTCGATCATCCATCCGGCCGATAGTTTCACGCCTCCGTCGTCTGCTGCATATTGCGGCATTGACGGATATTCGGCCTTCAGCCTCGCTGCCGTGTCGCGGTCGACGATCGGATTGGTGAAAAAGCTGCCCGCGTTGCCCAATGTGGCCGGATCGGGCAGTTTCGACCGGCGCATTCTGATCACGATGTGGCGCATGTCGCTCAGCGACGGTGACATTGTCATGCTCTCCGTCAGCTCACGGAGGGCGCCGTAGCTCAGGTTGGGAGTGAATCGTCGGCTCAGACGCATGGTCACATGTGTGATCACATAGCGTTTCATGTCGCTGCGCTTGAACACCGACCGGCGGTAGCCGTAGCCACACTCTTCTTTTGTGAACCGGCGTGTCTCGCCCGTGAGCATGTCTACGGTGTCGACGCTATCGATCACATCCTTCACTTCCGAGCCATATGCCCCGATATTCTGCACGGCCGCACTGCCTGTCTCGCCGGGTATGAGCGAAAGATTCTCCACACCCGCGAGCCGCGATGCCACAGCCCAGCCGACAAAGTCGTCCCACACCACAGCCGCTCCGGCTCTCACCGTCACATAGTCGCCTCGGTCATCGATCACATCGACACCGAAAATGCGGCTGTGGAGCAGCGTCGTGCCGCAATCTCCGGCAAACAACAGGTTGGAGCCGCCACCGATGTGGATGAACGGTTCGCGCATGGGCGCTAACGATCTGAGATCGTCCACGCTGTCATATTCGATCAGCTCACGGGCGGTGGCGTCGATCCCGAATGTGTTGCGCCCCAGCAGCGGGGCATGTGGAATATTGGCAATCATTCTACTCGTCTTATTTTTGCGCCGATGGCCAGCAGACGGCTTTCTATGTCCTGATACCCGCGGTCGATCTGCTCGATATTGCTGATCGTGCTCACGCCGTTGGCGCTTAGAGCGGCTATGAGCAGCGCTATGCCGGCACGGATGTCGGGCGAGACCATCGCTCCGGCCTGAAGGCGCTTGTTGTGGTCATGGCCTATCACCACCGCTCTGTGCGGGTCGCACAAAATGATCTGCGCACCCATGTCGATAAGCGTGTCGGTGAAAAACAGACGGCTCTCGAACATCTTCTGATGAATGAGTACACTCCCCTTGGCCTGGGTGGCCGTGACGAGCATCACGCTGAGCAGGTCGGGGGTGAGACCGGGCCACGGTGCGTCGGCTATCGTCATGATCGACCCGTCCATGAATGTGTCTATCTCATAATGCTCCTGTCCGGGCACTATGATGTCGTCGCCGTTCTGCACCAGTGCCACACCGAGGCGTCGGAACTGGTCGGGGATGATGCCGAGATTGTCGTAGCTCACATTCTTGATCGTGATGCGGCTGCGGGTCATCGCGGCCATGGCTATGAAGCTGCCCACCTCGATCATGTCGGGAAGCAGCGTGTGTGACGTTCCTGTCAGGCGATCAGTGCCGTGGATGTGCAGCAGATTCGAGCCTATCCCCTCGATATGCGCCCCCATGGCGTTGAGCATGCGGCACAGCTGCTGCACATAAGGCTCGCATGCCGCGTTGTAGATCGTCGTCTGTCCATGAGCTTTCACGGCAGCAAGAATAATGTTGGCCGTGCCGGTCACCGATGCCTCATCCAGAAGCATGTAGCATCCGTTGAGTCCGTCGGGAGTGGTGACATGGCATGCAGCCGTGCCGGTGTCCCAGTTGAAGTTGGCGCCGAGTTTGCGCAGTCCCAGATAGTGGGTGTCGAGACGCCGGCGGCCGATCTGGTCACCCCCCGGCTTTGCAAGCCAAGCCTCGCCCATGCGACCGAGCAGGGCGCCCATTATCATCACCGACCCGCGCAGCGAGCGCGAACGGCGCACATATTCGTCCGATGCCAGAAAATCGCGGTCGATCTCTGCCGCGTGCAGACGGTACGATCCTTTGCCCAGACGCTCCACGTCAACACCCATGTCGCTGATGAGCTTGAGCAGATTCTTCACGTCGAGAATCTCGGGCACGTTGTCAAACGTCACCGGTTCGGTGGTCAGCAATGCGGCGCACAACACCTGCAGAGCCTCGTTTTTCGCACCCTGCGGTGTGATCTCGCCACAGAGCCGGTGACCGCCTTCAATTACAAATGATGCCATCCGTCGGTATTATGCTTCGGCTGCTTCAACCTCCGATTCGAGAACCTCAGTCTTCTGTTCCTTGATGTTGGGCTCTTCAAGACCGAGACCCTTCTTCTTGTCGAGGCCGATCAGAATGAATCCGATCACCAACGCCGCCACACCGAGGCATGCGAGCATCACCAGCGGAGCGGTGTAGTTGTAGCTCACGGCAGCCTCTTCGGCGGTCATTGTGCCGTTGGCGAGAGCCTCCGAAATCTGCGGATTGGAGCTGTCGAGCACCTTGCCGATCAACAGCGGGAACAGCCACAGGCCGATGTTCTGTATCCAGAAGATGAGCGCGTAAGCCGAGCCGATGATCTTTGAGTCGACGAGCTTGGGGACACTCGGCCACAGCGATGCGGGCACCAATGAGAACGATGCGCCGAGCACGAGTATCGTCACATAGGCCACGATCACACCACCGAGATCAATGCCCTTGAACATCGGCAGCACGAATGCGAATGTCAGATGGCATGCGATAAGCAATATCGAACCCACCACGAGCATCGACGCTGCCTTGCCCTTGTAGTCGACAAACTTGCCGAGAATGGGTGTGATGCCGACAGCCAGCAGGGGGAACACTGCGAAAATGGCCGATGCCGACTGGCGCATGTAGCCGAAGAAGCAATATCCTACCAGAGCGGCCACGGCGAGAGTGAAGAGCAGCACCTTGCCGAGCTTGTTCTTCGAGAAGTTGCCGGCGAATGCCGCCCCGGCCACAACGATCATGATTATGTATTGGATCAGGGTCACGGTGTCAGATGCCCAGAACGAGTCCTCGGCCGGAGGAGTCAGCGTCAGATTGCACTGGAGCATGTTGACGGCATATTTCTGGAACGGGAAGATAGCGGAGTAATAGAGCACACACAGCAGTGCCACCAGCCAGAATCCGCCGCTCGACAGAATCTTGCCCAGATCGCGCAGCTGAAATGGCTCGTCCTTGTCTTCGCCTACGCCGGATTCGTCGAGTTTCTTGTCCATGAAGAAGTAGACGATAAACATGATCAGGGCGATCATCAGCAGCACGACGGCGAAAGCCACCGCGCGCGACACACTCACCACGCCTCCGAGATTGGCAAACATCGGTGAGAAAATCATACATGTGGCCACGCCAAGACGCGCAAGAGCCATCTCCGATCCCATGGCAAGCGCCATCTCGCGACCCTTGAACCATTTGACTATGCCGCGGCTCACGGTAATGCCGGCCATCTCCACGCCGCAGCCGAAGATCATGAAGCCGACGGCCGACAGCTTGGCCGACGCAGGCATGCCCTCATAGAACGGCGAGATGCCCAGCTCGTCGAAGCCGGGGATATAGTTGAGATGGTTGGTAAACCACACATCCAGACCCGATCCGATGAATCCGTCGGTCAGAGCATACCAGTTGATTGTAGCACCCACGAGCATCACGGCTCCCGACAGCAGAGCGGTGAATCTCACACCCATCTTGTCGAGGATGATACCTGCGAAAATCAGGAAGAAAATAAACACATTGAGGAATGTTTCCGAACCCTGCATTGTGCCGAATGCTGTCGAGTCCCATCCGCGGGTCGACTGCAGCAGATCCTTGATCGGCGACAGAATGTCCATGAACACATACGAGCAGAACATGGCGAATGCCAGAAGTCCCAAGGCCGTCCATCTGGCCCACGCTTTGTCATTGAGCGCTGTTTTGGCTGTTGATTGCATATTGCGATGATGATTATGAAATTTTCTATACGATGTCCGCCCGGCGGACAGAGTGCAAAAATACGAATAAGCGAGGGCAAAACAAAATGGAATTTTGCTTTGCCGAGCGGGAGTATTTCCGACGGAGTCAAAAATACGAATAAGCGAGAGCAAAACAAAATGGAATTTTGCTTTGCCGGGCGGGAGTATTTCCGACGGAGTCAAAAATACGAATAAGCGAGGGCAAAACAAAATGGAATTTTGCTTTGCCGGGCGGAGTGTCGCCTATAATGCGGCAAAGCCGTCCGCGGTTATTGTCGGCGGACGGCTTTGCTGATGGTTTTTTGCAGTGTGATGGGGGAGTGTCACTTCACTACGCGACGCTCCTTGATGCGGGCTTTCTTGCCTGTGAGACCACGCAGGTAGTAGAGTTTGGCGCGGCGCACCTTGCCATACTTGTTGACGGTGATTGAATCGATGAAAGGCGATTCGATCGGGAAGATACGCTCAACACCGATGTTGTCGCTCATCTTGCGAACGGTGAAGCGCTTCTTTTCGCCTTCGCCCGAAATGCGGATCACCACGCCACGGTACTGCTGGATACGTTCCTTGTTACCCTCTTTGATGCGGTAAGCTACAGTGATTGTGTCGCCGGGCTGGAACGAGGGAAGTGTGGCGCTCTTGCCTGTGGCAAATGCCTCGTTGGCAATCTTGATTAAGTCCATTACTTAGGTCTATTATAATGTTAACATTAGCTCGCAATATGGCCAGGCTGCATGTCCTGCCAGAGATTACGAAATCGGCTGCAAATTTAGCCTAAATTTTCATAATCGCCAAATAAGTAGCGCACAAAAAACAAATCGAATAGTTACTTACTTATATTATTACCGTTACAATGCGCTTCAATTTGCCTAATGATAAGCGAATCTATATCCCTATTCTTTATTTCATCAATAATCTCTATTGTAAGATGGAAGGATTCATAAACCCATTTGTGCGTGCATTTAGGTATGATATGTCGTACTTTGAGCTTTGCTTTATGCATTCTCAAGGAGGTTTCATAAAAAGTATATTATCGTATACTTTTTATTTTGCAGCATGGAATGTTATGATTATTTTTGTGGAAAAGTATTGTATATTAGACTATGGAGCTGAAAGATTTGATGAAAGAAAGGCGCGAGGTGCTTTCGCTGACTCAGCAAGACTTGGCTGAGATGGCGCAAGTCGGTGTGGCTACGGTCAAGGATATTGAACGCGGTCAAGGCAATCCGTCGCTCAGCACCATCAATAAAATTCTGGATGTGCTTGGCATCGAGATTGTATATCGAGTTAAGTTAAGTCAAAAGTCAGAGTTATAAGTGATGAAGTATGAAACAAAGTATATTGAAAGATAAAATAAATTTTAAACAGTTTCTAAAATCACAGCTACTTAATTTTCATCGAACTCTCGTTGTTTTAGACCTTTTGCATGACGACATTTGACGAATTGAAATCGTTGCTCGAGAGCAACCGCAGCTACCGGCGCTTTGATGCATCACGCGGCATAGCCGATGCCACGTTGCGCCATCTTGTGGAGTTGACACGCTATTGCGCGTCCGGACGCAATCTGCAGCCGCTGCGCTACCGCATTGTCACATCCGACGATGAGCGCGACGCACTGTTTCCGGCATTGAAATGGGCTGGCTATCTCACGCAATGGGATGGCCCGGCAGTTGACGAGCGTCCGGCGGCCTATCTGGTGCAGTGCATCGACACCCGGCTTACGGCCAACTGTCTATGTGACGATGGCCTTCAACTCGAAGCGATCACTCTCGGGGCGGCCTCGCTGGGCATACATGGTTGCATCATCAAGGCGTTCAACGCCGACAATGTAGCCCGGGTGCTGTCGTTGCCCGGATATTTCAAGCCGCTGTATGTGCTTGCCCTTGGCTATCCGGCCGAGAAAGTGGTGGTCACCGATACTGACGGCACACCCGATGCCGACATACGCTACTATCGCGATGCCGACGACACTCATGTCGTGCCCAAGCGTCCGCTCTGCGAATTGCTGATCGGATAACGGTGATTAAGATCGGGCAGCAGCGCGGCCACTATGCCCAGAACAGGCATCCATGCACAGAAATTATAGACGGCGTCAATGCCATAATGGTCGGCAAAATCGCCCAGAATGGCCGATGCCACTCCCGCCACTCCAAATGCGAAGCCGAAGAACAGACCCGATACAAGTCCGAGTTTGTTTGGCAACAGCTCCTGGGAATATAGCAGTATCGCAGGAAATGCCGACGAAAGCATGAATCCGGCGCAGAAGCTCATCACCACCGTCATGGCCAGGTTGCAGTGGGGCATCGCTATGCTGAAAGGAGCTGTGCCGAGAATCGACGCCCATATGACAGGTTTGCGGCCGTAGCGGTCGCCCACCGGCCCTCCTGCAAGAGTGCCCACGGCCGTTGATGCCAGAAACACAAACAGGCATATCTGCGATGCACGGATGCTCACGCCGAAACGCTCGATCAGATAAAACGTGTAGTAGTTCGTCAGACTGGCCATGTAGATGTATTTCGAGAAAATCAGCACCATCAGCACGCTTATGGCAAACACCGTCATGCGCATCGACAGCGGACGTCTTATGTGTGCCGCGTGAGCCGGGCCGGCCGAACGCTGGCGCGACAGATAGCCCGAATACCAGCGGCATATGGGGCGCATGGCCATGAATGCCATCGCGGCGACGATGACAAACCACATGATGTAGCTGCGGCCATTGTGGGCTACGATCAGAGCCACAAGCAACGGGCCGATCGACGTGCCGAAATTGCCTCCGACCTGAAAAATCGACTGCGCCAGACCGCGCCTGCCATGACTGGCGAGCGAGGTGATGCGCGACGCCTCGGGGTGAAGTGTCGACGACCCCATGCCCACGAGAAACACGGCTACCAGCACCGATGTCAGCGACATAGACCATGCAAACAATATGATGCCGAGTGTCGAGAACACCATGCCAGCCGGCAGGCTGCCTGTGAACGGACGACGGTCAAATGCCAGTCCCACTACCGGCTGAAACACCGATGCGGCTATCTGATAGACCAGAGTGATCAGCCCGATCTGTGTGAACGACAGCGACAGATCATCCTTGAGCATCGGATAGACAGCTGTCACCACGGCTTGTAGCAGATCGTTGAGGCAATGCACCGAGCACAGTGCCATCAGCACCGGAAATGTCGGCTCCTTTGCAAACGAGCGCAATCGTGTGGCAAGACTGGTCATCGGTTGAGCAATGTGAGTATTTCTGACGGACGGCTCACAATGTTGTCGGCATGATATTCGCGCAGCTCGCTGGCCGGACGGAAGCCCCATGTCACACCGACCGAGTCGACACACGCGCGTCTGGCCGTCTCCATGTCCACTCCCGAATCGCCCACATAGAGCACATCGGCTTTCGGCGTGGGCACTTTCCCGAGAATTTCGAACACTATCGATGGATCGGGCTTCACAGGCACATCCTCTTTCTGCCCCTCGACAGCACTCCACTTTATGCCGGGGAAGAAGTGCTCCACAAGAGCACTCACCGCGGCCTGATATTTGTTAGACGCCACTGCGAGGCTTATTCCCATTTTCTGTAGCGATTCAAGCAGCTCGGGTATGCCTGTGTAGGGCTTGGAGTGTACGGTGTTGTGCTCATCGTAATATTCCACGAATTTGGCGCGCAGCAGTTCAATGTTGTGGACTGTGCGGGCATCCTCGGGCAGCACACGTTCCAGCAGACGTCTCACACCGTTGCCCACGAAATGTGGATACGACGCGAGACTATGCGTCGGATAGCCGTATGACTCGAGAGCATGATTGGCGGCGTCGCCCAGATCGGCGATGGTGTTGAGCAGTGTGCCGTCGAGGTCGAAGATCACTAATTTTTTCATATGTGGTATCTCTCAGTGTGGTTTTGCGTAGTTTACTTGTCAGAATGGATAGCCCACGGCAAAATGAAACGTGGCGTCGCGATGCCAGTTGGGGTGGATGATGGGCCAGCGCTCCTGATTCATGGCCGGATTGACCGCTTTGAAGCCCAGATCGAGCCGCAGCAGGAAGTAAGTGAAATCAAAGCGTATGCCCAACCCGTATGATGCGGCTATCTGTTTGTAGAATTCACCGATGCGGAACACGCCTCCCGGTTGGTTCTCATAGTCGCGTATTGTCCATATGTTGCCGGCATCGATAAACAGTGCCCCTTCGAGAATCCAGAATAGTTTCGCACGGTATTCGGCATTGAGCAGCAGCATTATGTCGCCGCATTGGTTTATGAAGTCGGTCACACGGTTGCGGCCGTCGAACTTGCCGGGGCCGAGAGTGCGCACACTCCATCCGCGCACACCGTTGGCGCCTCCTGCATAGAACCGTTTCTCAAACGGCAGGGCTGTCGAGTTGCCGTATGGCACACCGATGCCGCCGCCGACATGAAATGCCAGAGAGTGTCGGGGTGTGAAATTGCGCACGATCGAATAGTCGATCTCGGCCTTGGCATACTGGCTGTATTGTATGCCGAACACCTTGTAGACCCCTTCCGAGCGGCGTTGTCCGCTTATGGCCGAGTAGGCACGCAGAAGATTGCCTGCTGTCTCGGCCGATGCACGTATGGTGTAGACCAGCGGCTGGAACACGTAGCGCCTGTTGCCGGTGCCCGGAAGGCGCCTGTTGGTGTGATAGAACGAGTAGCCGATGTCCATGATGAAATGATCCTCATAGCTATAGCGCAGCAGCGGGTTGGTCGGAGCTATCTGGTCGAGGAAATCGAGCGTGCGTTTGGGCAGCCGCACATAGTTGATGTTCACAAGGTCGAGCGTGCGTCGGGTGAGGTTGTTGGCATTGCCCCAGCGGTATTTCCATGCCGCACCGACAATGATGCGGGTATATTCCGGACGTTCCTGATAATTGAACGACACGGCCAGCTCGGTCGATGCCTTGATGCGCTTCTTGAACGCTCCCGACAAAAACGGAAATGCAAACTTCGGGAACGTCACTCCAACCTCTCCGGCATATTCCTGATAGTTGTTGTTGATAAGCCCTTCGAGGTTGCCCGACAGGCTCTCATAGCTTGCTCGGAATTTCACCGTAAGCAGTCTCGACCGGTGGGCAAGATTGCGGTGCTGGTAGGTCAGTCCGGCGCCGAATCCGAAGTCTCCCTCCGAATTTGTCCCCTCGATGTCGAATGTGATGCCCTGCTTCTTGTTGCGTGTCAGCAATATGTACGCATCAATCAATGGTTCGCCATCATCGTTTGTGCCGGACTGGCGCAGATCAATGTTGATTGATTTGACTATGCCGAGGCGGCTCAGATATTCATATGTCATGTCCACAGCCCGTGAACTGTAGCGGCGCCCCGGCACTATAAACGTTTTCTCCTCGAGCGTGCCCGGTGTCAGCCAATGATCCTTGCCGTAGAGAAAGGTATATCCCCGGTGCTCGATAGTGTCGGTGGCAGCCTTCATCGCCTGACTCAATGTCTGTCCGAGATTGTAGTCGGTGATAAACACCACTTTGCCGAAACGATACACATCGTGTGTCGACGATGCCGTCGCTACGCTGTCATTAGGCTGTCGTTGCTGATCGGCCTGTGGTGCTCTCACGGTGAGTGTCAGAGCCACATCCTTCGATCCGGCCACAGTGTCGGCATAAAATGTGATGTATTCCTTTGAAAACGCATAATAGCCGCGGTTGCGCAACCGTTCGGCCATCAGAGTGCGCTCGGTGTCAAGCTCATCGCGGTTCAGCAGGTCGCCGGGGCGCAGCGTGAACCTCAGCGAGTCGCGCATGATCAGGCGGCTCACCGCACTGTCGGGGATATCGTATGTGATCGATGAGATCCGGTGTGGCTCTCCGGCCACGATGTTGTATGTCACATCGATCTTTTTCTTGCCATGCCGCACTGTGGTGTCCGGCCATACGGTCGCATCCATATAGCCGCGGTTGATCAGAGCCAGCCTCAGCTGGTTGACCGACGCATCTGTCAGCGTCTGGTCATATATCACCGGAGGCTGACCCATGCGGCGTAGCCAACGGTTGTACCATTTCGATGAGTCGCGGCCCGACATGTTGTATGTGGCAAGCTGAAGCTTCAGAAATCCGAGCACCTTGTGGTTAGGCGTCTGTCTCAGATAGTTCGTCAGATCCGATGGCGCCACATCCTTTGGATGGTCGGCAATATCTATCTTCACATGATCCACAAGATAGCTCCCCTGCGGCACATGGCGGGTCGATGAGCAGCTCCACAGCAGTGCCGCCCACATCACACACACCAGCCTCGTGATCATTTTCACGCTCTTCATGTCGAGGGCGCGAAGTTACGAAAAAACCGTCAGAATCCGACCATCGTCACCCCAATGAAAAAGAGGACGCCTTATCGACGCCCTCTTTTTCATTGGAGTAGGAATGTGTGTGTCAGAAATAGAAAGTCATGTAGAGCGAGCCACCGATGTTTTCCGTTCCGAGATTGAAACTGCGGTCGCCCGGAGTGATCAGGTCAGTGCGGGTCTCCACCTGACGGTAGGCCTCGTTGTAACCCTCGCTCTTCACATAGCCTTTTGATGCCCACACGCCGTAGATGTTGAGGTTCACCTCCGCACCGAGCGCGATCTTCGGTGCCACGAACCATTCCACACCGGCGCTGCCGTATGCGCCTGCGGCAAAATTCGGCCCTGCGGTATAGGCTTCGGTCACGCGATAGTCATCGGGGAAAGGCCCGTTGATGTCAGGATTCATCACGGTCGAGGGAGTGCGGTTGAACTCGGTCACCTCATTGCCGTAGCCATAAGATGTCTTGTTGGTCGAGAAGCCGAAAAGCACACCGAAACCAAACACGCCCTGCACCCTGCGTTTGCCGATGCGGTATTCTGCCCCGGCCATCAGTGAGCCGCCTGACTGTGTGGTCTTGCAGCGGTCCACCACCTGTGCCGCCGAGTTGGGGTCGAGATACAATCCCAGATCATCGGGAGCATAGAGACGGTTGTTCTTCGACGATACGCGCACTCCGAGATTCACGCGCACACCCCACTGGTCGGTGAGCATATATTTGCCCATCACCGATACGGTGGGCGACGGAAACTGATTGTCATATTTGAACGGATTGCCTCCCACAGGCACATCCTCATTGCGTGAGAAAGATCCTCCGATAGTCTTCAGCAGCGGCACTACATCCACACCGATGGCGAAGTCGCCCGCTTCGGGCAGATATTGCTTCTGCTCTGTCTCATGCGCTGCCGCGCCCATTCCGGCCGACATCACGGCCGCCATGGCTAAGGTTGCTATGTATTTCTTCATAATGTGTCAGTGATAGGTCGTTTATTCCTCGGTAGCTGTCACTTCGCTTACCCACTGCAGCGGCTGGAAGAAGTAGTATGCATTGTAGTTATATGTGTCCTGGCCTGCGTTTGGCTCAAACACCATTGCCTGCACCTCCACATTGTTTACCGACGTCGACAGCGGATAGCTCAGTGAGCCGTTGGTGTTGGCCGCGCCATAGTTCTGTGCATAATATCCGCTGAGGGTGTATCCGCGGTAGCTGTTGGTGTCGATGCTGTAGTCATAGGTAGTGAACGTTCCCTCGTAAGGAAGCACCTCGACACCGTAGCTGAACGATGCAGGGAACTCCTCTACGGGCACAAGCACCGAGAATGTGCCGTTGGCACCGGTTGTCACGTTGTAGGTGAATTCCTGTCCGTTGCTATAAGTGATGTTGAGCATCACGTCAGCTCCGTTGACCTCGGTGAAGCAGTTGACCACGCTGTTGTTGAAGAGCATCTCGTAGCCCTGTCCGATCTTGCCCGTGAGTGTGGCATATTCCACCATGCCGGTCGGTATGTCTTCGGCGCTGCGCTCGGTGCACACCATGTCGCAATAAGTGATGCTCTGGCTGCGGAAGTTGATGGTCTTCGTCGTTCCGTAGACCACGTTCTTGTCTTCGGTCACAATCTGGTTGTTCTTGCGGACAACGCTCTTGTGCACTCCGGCGAAGTCGGCGGTGCGCACGGTGGCCTCACCGTTCATCAGCGGTGCGGGAATCTCGATGCTGTATTTTCCCGACTCGTCGGTGACTGTCTCGAACACGGTCTCACCGTTGAGATTGCCCGAATAGTCATTGTTGTTCACGATCACTATCACGGGCAGGTTGGCTGCCGGACGGTAGTCATATGCAAACCGGCCGTTCTCGATAGTTGTACCTTCGTTATAGACGATTGTGCCTTGGATTGTGGCGCTGCCGGGAACATTGTTGATGTCAAACGCGGTCTGCTCCTCGGAGCATCCGGTCATGATGGCGGCGGTCAGTGCCATTACTGAGAGTGTCTTGAGATTCTTCATGAGAATGACAATTAGTGATAAAATGCATGTGTGTCCACTAAAAATTGTGGACGGTTTATATAAGTTTAACAATTAAAC
>CANOUR010000043.1 GCA_947570265.1 uncultured Bacteroidales bacterium
CAAGGACTCCCTGATTATGAGTCAGGTGCTCTAACCAACTGAGCTATAGGACCGATTTTGATTTGCGATGCAAAGGTAAGCTTTTTTTTTTAATCTCGCAAATCTTTTTTTGGGGGGCTGTGTGTGGAGAGGGCTCCGGTTGTGTCATTTCATTCGGTTGGGATGAAATGGGTGCGAAGCCGTGGTTCGTATTGGGGATGTGTGGATCCGTTGCGGCTGACGATGAGTTTGATTGAATCGAAATGGAAGTCGTGTATACTCGATGAGCTACGCGATGGGCTACCGATGCGACCGAGCGAGGTGCACAGGTGACTGCCCGAGGCTGCTCCGCGTGTTATTGACATACAGCTTAAGGAGATGGTGGAGGATGGATTGGTGGTGAAGACGATATTTCCTGAACTTCCTCCGCGCTCGGAATACAGGATAACTCCGCTTGGTGAGTCACTGCTTCCGATCATTGATGCCATAATGCAGTGGGGGGAGGATCACTATGATTTTTTTGTAAAGAAATATGGCGGGAAATGATGTGGATGAGAGTGTAGATGTTTTATCTCAATCTGTCGGATATCTTGGTTCAGGATTTTTTGCGCCGGTAGAAGCGGATGTGTTTACGGATGTGGGCCGCGATGGTAATTATAAATAAAAAACCCAGTTTGCCGTGTATTCCGCCGATTGTCGAATGAGTGAATGTGCCGTACCAGTGAGCCGTTGCGATGCATCCGCTTATTGTGGTCAGAAGGAAAAAGCCGCCAAGCCATGGATGTCTGCGGCCATTTGAGTGTGCTGTCCTAGGCCAATTGTGGATGTGTATATGCCAGACAATGATAGCTATAAATGAAAGTCCTAAGGCGATATGCAGCCATGCCCCTAAGGGTGAACCTTCGGGGTTGATCTCGAGTTGAATGCCCGACGCGAGAATAGTGAATGTCAGTATGAGCAGGATCCAGTTGCACAGTCGCAGTTCAGTGGCTTTTTTCATGGTTCAAATTTTTTATGCAAAGTTAAAGCCGACGGCTGCTGCGGTCAATGGACAGATCAAAGGTTGTGTTGGATTATTCAATGTTTCTCTAACGGAATCTCTGTCGGAATTTCTGTGGAGACTCTCCGGTGTCTTTGGTGAACATCCTTGTGAAATAGGCGGTGTCGTCAATGCCGAGTGATGAGGAGATCTCTTTCACTGTCAGATTGGTGTGGTATAAAAGGCGTTTGGCCCGCAGGATTATTTCGTGTCTGATGTATTTGCTTGTGCTTGATCCGGTGATGTTGTTGACCACATTATTCAGGTGTGCAGTGGATATGTGCAGTTTGCCGGCGTAATATGCCGGACTGTGGCTGATTTCTATATTGGACTCGATCAACTCGTTGAGTCTTAGAAGGATCTCCAACTGACGGTTGCTGCAATGTTGACTCTTATCGAATGCGACCTTAAATTTCTCAGCAAATAATCCGATGTAGGCATGTGTCAGATCGCGAATTATGTTGTTGTCGGCTTTGCGTTCCTGCATTTGGGCGATCAGATGGAACAACGTCTTCAGCTCTTCAGTTTTGGGTGTGGATGCCGATACGGATAAGTCCTTGACGGATAATTTGTCGAATATGAGCCGATGAGAGTCGTGCATGAATTCGCCACCTGTAGCAAGTATCAAGCCATCGGCCTGCTTGCTGTCAATGAACTGATGTATTTGTCCCGGACGGATGACGTGAAGTTCGCATTTATGCATAATACATTCCTTGAAATCGACGTTGAACCGGATCTCTCCGGCCAAAATAAGTCCGAAAACATAGCAGTCATCGCTGTGAGGATAATCAATCGGGTCGTATCTATTTCCTGTGTGGGTGATGATTTTGGTGTATATATGATTGTCTGTCAATGATGTTATACGATGGTGAGGTATGTGATTTCTATGCAGTTTTGACATGGGTGGCTGTTGAATTGAGTGTGCAAAAATAAGAAAAATCGATTGTCAACTTTTCGCACGATTACTTGTTTTATTGGATGTGAAGAGTTACCTTTGCGGTGGATTAACAGGCCTCGCGTAAGAAAAACAGGCTTTTCCGACCTCCCTCCATCAATAAATTCCCCGCTTAGTTTTCCGGTAGCTCATCGCTCCTCAAAGTAAAATGCCCCGTTCGTGGCATGTCCGCGCGTTGCGGGTAGACGGCTAAATAATTGTAAAAATCACCACATTACAGGTAAATATCCTCCATCCCTGAAACATGAAATATACTATCGAAGGTCTTAGCTCAATGTCCGAAGAACAGCTTCAGGAAATAGCCCGCGAAATGGGCATGAAGAAAGTTGACAAGCAGGATCGCGACTCTCTTGTCTATGATATCCTTGACCAGGACGCAATCCGTTCGGCAGCAGATATCGTTGAGAAGAACCGCAGGCAACCCCGTGAGGCGCAGCCTAAAAAAGAAAGAAAAACTCCCGGACGCAAGCCCAAGGCCAATCAGGAAGCTGCGGCCGCAGCCGGAGAGCAGCCCGCGTCTGCCGCCGCTGAGCCGGAGCAGATGCCGGCACCGAAGCGCCGTGGTCGCAAGCCGAAGGCGCTTGTCGAAGCTGAGGCGGCGCAGAGCCAGGAACCAGCGGCTGAGCAGCCGCAGCAACAGCCTGTGTCGACTGACGCCCCAGCACCGAAGCGCCGTGGTCGCAAGCCGAAGGCTCTTGTCGAGGCCGAGCGTGCTGCCGCCGAGCGTGCGGCTCAGGCGGAGACTCAGCCGCAGACCCAGTCGCAGTCGTCAGAACAAGAGGCTGAGACAGAAACACGCAATAATAATGTTGTGTCCGGAGATGTGCAGAACGGTCAGATGCAGTTGGCTCTCCCCGCATCTGATGCCGCTGATGTTGCGGCGGAGATGCCGCGCCAGCAGCCTCAGCAGCAGCGTCGTGATTTTCGTCCGCAGGGGCAGAACGGCACATTCGGGCAGTTCTTCCCCCGAGCCGAAGGCCGTCGCTTTGTCCCGCGCAGCCAGCGTGAGAAGGAGGAGGCGGAGCGCCGCGTCCAATCGTCGCCAGTGGTGATTGCCGAGCCGGTGGCCGATAAGCCCGAGAAGCTGTCGAAGAATCAGAAAAAGAAAAATCGTCAGCAGCAGCAACAGCAGTTTGACCGCCAGCCGCAGGAGCAGCCATATGCGTTTGATAATTTCCTGCGGGCCAGCGGCGTGCTTGAGGTCGTGCCCGAAGGATATGGATTCCTGCGGTCTTCCGACTACAATTATCTGCCGTCGCCTGATGACGTCTATGTCACTCAGGCACAGATAAAACAATATGCACTCAAGACCGGAGATGTGGTAGAGGCGATGATACGTCCGCCCAAGGTGTCGGAGAAATATTTCCCGATGACCTCGGTTGTGGAGGTCAACGGTCGGTCGCCCGAATATATCCGCGACAGAGTGCCGTTCGAGCATCTTACGCCATTATTTCCTGAAGAGAAATTCAATCTCACCGGTGGCTCGTCCAACAACTTGTCAACGCGTGTGGTTGACATGTTCTCGCCGATAGGCAAAGGTCAGCGTGGACTTATCGTGGCGCCTCCCAAGACCGGTAAGACTATATTGCTCAAAGATATCGCCAATGCCATTGCTGAAAATCATCCTGAGACGTATATCATGATCCTTCTGATAGACGAACGTCCGGAGGAGGTGACCGATATGAGCCGCAGTGTCAATGCCGAGGTGATCGCATCGACGTTTGACGAGCCGGCAGACCGCCATGTGAAGATCGCCGGTATCGTTCTTGAGAAAGCAAAGCGTATGGTGGAGTGTGGCCACGATGTGGTGATATTGCTCGACTCGATCACACGTCTGGCGCGTGCCTACAATACGGCTCAGCCTGCGTCAGGCAAAATATTGTCGGGCGGTGTCGATGCCAATGCGCTTCAGAAACCAAAGCGCTTCTTCGGCGCGGCACGCAATATCGAGAACGGAGGTTCGCTCACGATCATAGCCACGGCGCTCACCGAGACATCCTCGAAGATGGACGAGGTGATCTTCGAGGAATTCAAGGGCACAGGCAACATGGAGCTGCAGCTCGACCGCAAGCTGTCGAACAAACGCATCTTCCCGGCTGTTGACATCATGGCATCGTCAACACGGCGCGACGATCTGCTGCTGCGTGGTGAGACCCTCAACCGCATGTGGATTCTCCGCCGCTTCCTTGCCGACCGCAATCCGATGGAGGCTATGGAGTTTATCAAGGATCGCATGGAGCGCACCAACGACAATGACGAGTTGCTCCGTACGATGGGCGACTGACGGTGCATCCGGCAACGAACTGATGATAAAACGCACTGCCATCCACGGCGGTGCGTTTTAATTATGTGTTTGGAAAAGAAAACGAAAGGTATTATCTTTGTGGTGACATGAATGAAAAAGCACTCAGCCGTCTGTTTCTCAAGGACACGGCATTTCAAGAGCTGATGCAGCGGCGCATCTTCAACGTACTGTTGGTCGCATCACCTTACGATGCTTTCATGATGGAGGAGGATGGCCGCGTGGAAGAGCAGCTTTATTTCGAGTATGTGGCGCTCAATCTGAGCTCGCCGCCTCGAGTGACGCAGGTGAGCGGAGTCGAAGCCGCTCTTGCCGCCCTTGAATCGAAGCCGTTCGATCTGCTCATCACCATGCCTGGCAACAATGTGAGCGAAACGATAGCCAATTCGCGCCGGGTGAAGAAGCTTTATCCCGATCTGCCGATAGTTGTGCTCACGCCGTTCAGCAAGGAGGTGTCGCGAAGGCTTGCCAACGAGGACCTGTCGTCGGTCGATTATGTGTTCAGCTGGCTGGGCAACGTCGATCTGCTTCTTGCCATCATAAAGCTGCTTGAGGATAAACTCAATGCCGATGCCGACATAAACGGGGTCGGGGTGCAGACCATCATGCTTGTCGAGGATAGTGTGAGATTCTATTCCTCGATACTTCCCCATCTCTACAAGTTTTTGCTCACGCAGAGCCGCGAATTTTCAACAGAGGCACTCAATGAACATGAGCAGATGCTCAGGATGCGCGGGCGTCCTAAAGTGGTGCTTGCGCGTGATTATGAGGAGGCCGTGGGGCTATATGAAGAATATGGCCGTAATATGCTCGGTGTGATCACCGATGTGTCGTTTATGCGTGAAGGTGTCAAGGATTCGAAGGCCGGCATCAGACTGCTTCACTATCTCAAGAAGAAAGATCCGTCGCTTCCGGTGATCGTCGAATCGTCGGAGCCTGAGAATGCAACCGATGTCCACGACGCCGGATCGACATTTCTCGACAAGAACTCCAAGAAGCTGCCAGTCGACCTGGGTGACGCTATCATGAAGGAGTTTGGATTCGGTGATTTTATTCTACGTGATCCTCACACCGGAGCAGAGGTGGCGCGCATAAGTTCTCTGAAGGACATGCAGAATCATATTTTCGACCTGCCGGCCGAAAGTCTGTTTTTCCATGCACGATCCAATGACATATCCCGATGGTTTTATTCGCGTGCCCTGTTCCCATTGGCTGAAGCGATAAAGAATCATCGTTGTGATTCGATCGATGAGTTGCCGCAAGTGCGTCAATTGCTGTTTGACCTGATCGTGAAGTATCGCAAGATGAAAAACCGCGGAGTGGTGGCAGTGTTCCGCAAAGACAGATTCGACCACTACAGCAATTTCGCGCGCATAGGCAACGGGTCGCTCGGAGGAAAGGGCCGTGGTCTGGCGTTCATCGACTCGATCATAAAGAAAAATCCGGTGTGTGATGATTTTCAGGGAATCACGATAGCCATACCGCGCACGGTGGTGCTGTGTACCGACATATTCGACGAATTCATGCGGGTCAACAATCTCTATCCACTCGCGCTGAGTGATGCCCCCGACGAAGAGATTCTCAAGGCATTTCTCGCCGCCCCATTACCTGAAAGACTCACAGAGGATTTTCTCGCGCTATTCGAGGTGGTGGATAAGCCGTTGGCCATAAGAAGCTCGAGTTTGCTGGAGGACTCGCATTATCAGCCGTTTGCCGGCATATATTCGACCTACATGATTCCTCACGACAAAGATCCGCAGAAAATGCTCGTCATGCTCAGCGATGCCGTGAAGGGTGTGTATGCATCGGTATTTTTCGCCGACTCAAAGGCATACATGACAGCCACGTCGAATGTCATCGATCAGGAAAAGATGGCTGTGATAATTCAGGAAGTGGCCGGTCGGGAGACTGCCGGATATTATTATCCATCATTCTCCGGTGTCGGGCGGTCGCTAAACTATTATCCAATAAACGATGAGACTCCCGAGGACGGAGTGGCCGAAGTGGCCGTCGGCCTTGGCAAATATATTGTTGACGGAGGACTTGCGTTGCGCTTTTCTCCGAAGCATCCCCGCCATGTGTTGCAGACCTCGGAGATAAAACTCGCTCTGCGCGACACCCAGACACAGCTCTATGCCATACCGGTTGAGCGGTCGGGCGACGATGGGTCAGATGAGTTCAAGACCGATGACAGCTTCAACATTTCTAAAATCAGTGTGCAGGATGCCGCTGCTGCTGGCGGGTTGAAGTACATGGTGTCGACCTACGATTTCCATGACAATGTGTTGCGCGACTATGACACCACCGGCCCTGGACGTCGTGTTGTGACATTCAACAACATACTCAAGCATGACGTGTTTCCGCTCGCACCGGCAATCGATTTCATGTTGACCACCGGACAAGCTGCCATGGGACGTCCTGTTGAGATCGAGTTTGCCGGAATGATCGACATCGATCGGCCAGGCGAAAGCAAGGGCACGATCTATTGGTTGCAGATACGTCCTATTGTCGACCGCAAGGAGCTTGTCGATGACTCGCTGACCGATCCGCAGCCCGAGTTTGTGTTGTTGCGCAGTGACACGGCTCTTGGGCATGGCAATATCGAGAATGTGCGCACGGTTGTGTATGTGAGGCCAGAGTCGTTTGATTCGCTAAATAATTCAGCTGTCGCCGACGAAATTGAAAAAATTAATCGTAACTTTACGGCTGAAGGCGAAAGCTATGTGCTGATCGGTCCCGGACGGTGGGGTTCGAGTGATCCCGCCCTCGGCATACCGGTGAAATGGCCTGCCATCTCATCGGCAAAACTGATTGTGGAGTCGGCTCTGCCGGGCTATCGCATAGAGCCGAGCCAGGGTACACATTTTTTCCACAATCTGACATCGATGGGCGTGGGATATTTCACAGTCGATCCATCTTCGGGTGACGGCATCTGCGACTATGCGGCGCTTGATGCCATGCCGGCTGAATATGAGAGTGACACAGTGAGGATCGTGCGCTTCGACAAGCCTCTCACCATTGGTCTGAATGGGCTGAAAGGAGTGGGAGTGGTGTTGAAACCAGCCGATTAAACTAAAAAAACAGACGCGTATGTCATTTGCTACATCACTCAAACGGGCGTTCGGATTCCGCACCGAGGCCGACGAGGAAGAGTTTGACACCTCGCTCCCGACATATGCAGCCGGCGACCGGGACAGTGATCAAGAATCAGAATCTGCGTCAGACACGGTTGCCAATCCTTTTGTCAGATCATTGCCCGCTGCACAGTCGGATGACAATGAGACGCAGCGCTCCACACTTTCAGATCCATCTCTTCCGGGAGATCTTTTTGATGCTCTAATAGAGCTTTTTAACTCCACAATGCCGGATTTCGTGGCGAAATGTCTGTCGACCGACGCGCAGCGCCGCTATCTGTTTGACTCGCTTGACGAGTCGCTGCGCAGACGACTGGCTGATAATGTGGTAGTCGCTCCTGTCGGGAATGACAATAAGGAGCGGGAACGCATGATTGAGGAGGTCGAGAAACTTCGCGTTGAAAACAAAGCTGTGTCGGCTTTGCGCGAGACAATGGAACAGAACCGTCTCAGTGCCGAGAGGCAGAAACGTGCTCTGACCGACCGGGTAATCGACCTGCAGAACCGGGTGGCCGACCTCGAGGAGGCTAACGAAAAATTGCGTCTTGAGGCGGCGCAGAGCCGTGGACATGCTGTTGCCGATATGCCGTCGTCAGCCGATGTGGCCGAGATGGAGCAGCTTAAAGCCGAGGTGACGCGATTGAGTGAGATCAATGAACAGCTTGAAGCCAAAAACCGGATGGGTGATGCCATGATTGCCGATCTGACCAATAAAGCGGCTGAGGCACGCAAGGAGATCGAGCAGATGAGCGGCGACCTGAAAGTGGTGGAGGAGATAAGCGGGCAGCTTGAGAAAGTCGAGCAAGTGGTGTCGCGCAAGGATGCACGCATAGCCGAGCTTACCGAGGCGCAGACATTGTTGCAGGAAAAGCTCGAGCGGGTTGTGGAAGATCGGGAGTCGATGCGCCGTACGATTGAGAACAATCTCTATAATCAGGCTCATACCGAGGCGCGTCTGCGCAAAGAGATAAAATCGCTTGAAAAGAAGCTGTCAGCCGCGTCGGCCGCAGGTGCGACGGGCGAAGTAAAATCCAAAAGCCGTTCACGGCGTAAGATCTCGGCCATAGACGAAAGTCTTGAAAACACTGATTGGTTCGATTCCACGCCACCTCCCGGAGAGGGTAAACCCGAGTCGCCCGATAATCCCGATTTCGGATATCAGGCGCCACAGCGCAAGAAACATACCGACAATGATGCGCAGATGCTCTTGTGGTAGTATGGAAATCAGTATATATTACAATCTATTCCGTAAGAAAACACGATCTATTGACAAATATGAAACGATTGATATCATTGCCGGTTGTTGCGGCAACTGCCATATCAGCCGCCGCGGGCGGTATAACGGCCGATCAGGCTATGTCTCAGTATGTCTATCCGCAGAATGCAGCGGAGAGTGTGGCGATTCCGGTATATCTTCCAGGAGAGCGGCAGGTGGCTCGTCTGGGAGATGACGGCCGTTCGGTGGTAGCCTCGGATCTCGGCCGTGAGGATGTGGCCGAAACATTGCTCGACCTGTCAAAGACGCGCGAGGTGACGCTCGATTCAATCGAGGGATTTGCCGTCAGTCCTGACGGAAGCAAGATTCTCGTGTGGATGGGTAAACAGATGATCTATCGTCGCTCGTTCCGCGCTAAATATTATGTCTACGACAGGCACAGCCGCATACTTATGCCGCTGTCGAAAGAATCAGAGACACAGCGCTCTCCGATATTCTCGCCCGACGGACGGATGGTGGCATTCACGGCCGACGACAATAACATACACATCCGGAAGCTCGATTACAATACCGAAGTGGCGGTGACCACCGATGGTGAGGTCAATGCCGTTATCAACGGTGTGCCTGACTGGACTTATGAGGAGGAGTTTGCCACGACATGTTCGATGGCATGGGCGCCCGACAACCTCACACTGTGTTATGTCAGATACGACGAGCGTGAGGTGCCGCTATATAGTTTCCCACTTTATGAAGGAGCTTGCAAACCCGATAGCCGTTATGCACTTTATCCGGGATCGTTCGATTACAAATATCCGGTAGCCGGCATGCCCAACTCAAAGGTGTCGCTACATTCCTATGATGTCGAGACGCGCAAGATCAAACGTGTCGACCTTCCGTCAGACCGCGTCGAATATATTCCCCGAATCGACTTCGCCGGTGCACCCGACAGACTGGTGGCTACCACACTCAATCGCGATCAGAACCGTATGGAGCTGTTCACTGTCAATCCCCGGTCGGCTCAGGCGCGTACACTGATGGTCGAAGAGAAGCGCAACGGATGGATAGAACCCGAAGCATATGCAGATCTGCGTTTCTATTCCGATTTCTTTGTAATAAACTCATCACGTTCGGGTTGGAACCATCTCTACCGCTATGGCTACTCAGGTGCGATGGAGAGCCAGCTTACCTCGGGTGACTACGATGTCACCGCCTATTACGGATATTCACCGTCGGCACGTGCCCATTACTTTCAGTCGACCCGCACCGGATCGGTGAACAGGGTGGTGAGCCGTCTTGATGCAAAAGGCCGTGTCACAGATCTCACGAAGACCAATGGCTGGGGCGAAGCCGCGTTCAGCCCCGATGCGACGTCGGCAATGCTGTGGTGGAGCGATGTCAATCATGCTCCGGTCTACACACTGGTCAATCCGGCAACGGGAAAGACATTGCTTACACTCGAGGACAATGCAGATGTCACATCCCGCTATGCCTCTGCGCCACGGCGTGAGTTTGTCACAATTCCAGCCGATGCCGAAGGCCCTGCGCTCAATGCTTACGTGATACGTCCGGGGGGCTTTGATGCTTCGCGTAGCTATCCGGTGATCATGACCCAATACAGCGGCCCCGGATCGCAGGAGGTGCGTGACAGATGGAGCATGGATTGGGAGAACTACTACGCCATGCAGGGATTTATCATTGTCTGTGTCGACGGGCGCGGCACAGGAGGTCGTGGTAGAGAGTTCCGCGAAGCGGTATACCGCAATCTCGGTCACTATGAGACAATCGATCAGCTGCGTGGAGCGCGTTTCGCCGCATCGCTGCCGGGTGCGGATGCATCGCGCATCGGCATATATGGATGGAGCTACGGAGGCTATGAGACGCTTATGGCTGCGTCGGCTGAGGGGGCGCCTTTCAAGGCGGCCGTGGCAGTCGCTCCGGTAACGGATTGGCGCTATTATGACACGGTCTATGCCGAGCGCTACATGTTGCCTCCATCGCGCAATCCCGAAGGCTATGTGGCATCAGCTCCTCTCAACCGCATCGGTTCGCTGAACTGCCGCCTGCTGATCATGCATGGCACGGCTGATGACAATGTGCATCTGTCAAATACAATGGAATATGTGTCGCGACTCATCGCTGCAGGTAAATACTGCGACATGTTGCTGTTCCCTAATATGAACCACTCGATAAACGGTTGCGATACACGACTGATGGTCTATTCGCGTATGCTCGATTATTTTCAAAACAATCTTTGAAAGTTAGCTGGATATGATCAACCGTATGCGTAACGGTCAGGCAGTGATGTCGATATGGCGCAACTGGGCTTACTCGATGGGTGCGCCGATATTGGTCATATTGCTCAGTCTGGTGGTTTCGCCGTCATGGTTGCCCGTGGTGGCTTTCGGACTTGAGTTCCTGCTGTTTCTGCTTGTGAGATCCAATAGGGAAGCAAAGTTGCCAACATGTTTTCTCACACCGTTTGTAATGACGCGCATACTTTTCTGGAGTGCGCTGGTGATGGCGGTGATAAGTTTGCTGAGCAGCCAAGGAGTGATAGAAGGGTGGTTTGAGGTTGTCAATCCCGATCTGCCCTACATACCGATATTGATCATAGGCCCTGTCGGGGTGATCATCTGCGGCTGGGTGGCATGGCGCCGTCACAATTTCGGTTTCTGTGTAGATTGCCGCCTGCGCTACGGTACACCTGCCGAGCGCGGTTTTCTCGGCAAACTGTTCAGTCAGGAGGGATTGTATCAGGTTCGTTTCATGCTCGGACTGGCTGTCGTGATCACCGTGGTCAGCTGGCTATACTTTTTGCTGGTATATATCAATGTCAATCTCAATCGTCCCGATAAGTTCTTCTTTGTATGGTTGCCACTGATATTTTATGTGGTGTCGCTGGTGTACATGGGATTGCGTTATTTCACAATCTGGAGCTATTACGATCAGGAGTTGGCGATGACAAATGTGCGTCGTCCCGACACCACTTTGTTGCGCTATATCATTCTCGACAACGAGCGTATATATCTTACAGAACCGGATAATAATCTCAGCCCACTCTCACGCGGCTATGACACGCCGGCGTCGGTCACATTGTCGCGCCGTGACAATGTGCCTGTGCATGAGGCACGTGGCTATTTTCAGGAATTGGCCGGTGGCGACAACAGCTTTTCGCTGCGTTTCATGTACAAGAGCACCGATGCCGGGGGTGACTGCAATGTTTTCCATTATATAGTCAACATAGGGGATATGGCGCTTCTCGCCCACAGTTCGTTGAAAGGACGCTGGTTTACAATGCCCGAGCTCGAGCGTTTGCTCAATGGCGATAGTCTGGCACCACTGATGGCGGCTGAAATACATCGGCTGTACACGGTCACGATGGCATGGAAGACCTATGATCGTCTCGGGCGGCGTCTGTATAAGATAAAGAACTATCGTCCGACATTCAGGTTGCGTGATATTCAAAATTGGGATGTGGATTTCAATGATTCCCAATGGTTGCGTGTTGCCGTCAACAATCAGGATCGGCCGTTTTATTCACTGAAACGTTTCTGGCGTAGATATGTCAATGGAGTCAGAGAATAATCGGGTGGTATTCATCACCGGCCCTACGGCTTGCGGCAAGACACGTCGTGCTGTCGGGGTGGCGAGAGCGTTGTCGGGTGAGATTGTCAGTGCCGATTCGCGGCAGGTCTATCGCGGCATGGATATAGGCACTGGCAAGGATCTCGGTGAATATGGCGATGTGGCGGCTCATATGATTGATATATGTCCTGCGGGTTACAAATATAATCTCTATGAGTTTCTGCGTGACGCAAATGCAGCGATGGCCGATATTAGCTCGCGCGGGCATGTGACTGTGGTTTGTGGCGGTACAGGACTTTATGTGGAGTCGCTGCTGAAGGGGCTGCGTCTGCCTGAAGTGCCGGAGAATAAAGAACTGCGAAAGTCGCTCGAAGGGAAGAGCCTTGGAGAGCTGACTGATATGCTCAGAGGCATGAAGACGCTGCACAATGTCACCGATGTGGATACATGCCAGCGCGCGATCCGTGCCATTGAGATACAGAGTTACTATGCGGCTCACCCTGATGAGGCGGAGCAGGCCGAGCCGCATCCGTTGGAGCGTGCTCTCGTTGTAGGAGTCGACATAGACCGCGAATCGCGTCGCCGCCGTATATCGGAGCGTTTGCGCGCAAGGCTCGACGAAGGTATGATCGACGAGGTGAGGTCACTTATCGATGGCGGGGTTAAGCCGGAGGATCTGATCTACTACGGTCTGGAGTACAAGTTTGTCACACTGTATCTTACCGGGGCAATGTCGCTCGAACAGATGGTAGTGTCACTAGAGACAGCTATCCATCAGTTTGCAAAGAGGCAGATGACGTGGTTTCGTGGAATGGAACGCCGCGGATTCAAGATTGAGTGGCTGCCATATGATATGCCCGACGATGAGTTTACGGCTGCGGTGGTGGAAATGTACAGCAGGATATGAAGCGGTGGCTGATGCTTGTTGTGGCATTGATGGCCATAGGTCTTTCAGCAAGTGCGCTTGTGCTTCCGGAGACTGTCTATAGCCTGACGCGTGTCAGTATGTGCGATACGGTTGTAGCTATCGGTGGGGATGAGCGTGCTCAGTCTCTTACTGTGGAGATAAGGGCGGCGGTAGTCAACGATCGTGAGCGGGTGGGAGAGAGCACGACGACGTGGGGTGTGAGATGGAGCGATGGTCTTGCCGTGATGCTTCGTTCGGGAAATTCGGCGTTTGGTGGAGCCATGGATGAGCGGTATGCCCGAGTCACAGTCATGTGGGGCGATTCGCTGATGGCTGACTGCAAGTTTACGAAAGGTTTTGCAATGGTGTCGCGCAGAGCCAATACGCTAATTGTAAATCGTACGCGTGAGGGAGGTGTGACTGTAAGAGGAGGTGATGGAGTTCCGTTGGAAATTGCCTCTCTGTCGTTGCCCGGCGATGACACGATGCCTATGCCGTCGTTTGTGTGTCAGGGACGCGTAGATGTGGTCGGTGCTATGGTCGAATGGTTGCCTGACCGGTCTGCGCCGTTGATGACGGAGTGGACTGTGGAACGGCTGCGTGAGCGCTTTGAAGTGTCGACAGATCCAGTGGAGGGATTCTGGCAGTATTTCGATCGTCGAAACGATCCGGACTATGCACGTCTGGGAGGACGGTATGTGATTGCGGCTGTAAAAGAAGATGGCGGAGGATACACATTATTATATATAAGCGGCGCAGAGGTGAACGGGCCGCAGTGGCAGAAGTGCATGCGCAAGGGTGGGCTGACGCCTACGGTGTTTGTCGGCCAGTATGACATGTCGTGGGTAGATGCCACAATGGAGCAGATGACAAAGGATCTGAATGCCCGTATCGAACAGGATGCGTTGCTTGTGCTGGAGTTTCCGATGTACAAGAGCCGTTTGCGTTTTTCTAAGATGCCGTCTGTGCTTTGGGATAGGTTATAGTTCCGCTGTCGATGTCGTAAGTGATGTATGTGTCATCGAGTGTGACGATGTAGACTGATGATGTGCGCGACAACTTATAGACGCTGTTTGCAGCTTCCATTTCTTCGAGATATTGAAACAACGCAGGAGGCAGCTGGTCATATACGAGTACTTCGGGCAGTCGTGAGCCATTGCCATCGATGGTCACCCAGTCATTGTCGTCGTTGAATATGATGGTGGCGCCGTTTGCCAGTTCCATCCGTTTCCCGTCGTCGGATTCCGAGTAGTCTGACACTCTTTGTCCGGGAAAATATTGTGATGTGAACGATGAAATGTCGTCGGGAAGATCGTCCATGACATTTGAAGAGCATGCGCATGCTGCTAACAGTATGAGAAGCAATGTGACCGGAAATATCGACGAGTGATTCAACAGGTGGCGTATCATATTGTGGGTTTTAGAGGTATATTGTGGTAACACACTGCAGGGTATGAAGGTTTAAAAATGCAAAAAATGCCTTATTGGTGTAACTTTTTCGCTGGGTTGAGTGTCTATATATTAGAATCAAAATAAATATATAATCATGAAAAGAGTTTTCACTATTGCTGTCGCTCTGTTGGCAGCGGCAGGTTTCGGTCTGGCGGTGAGCGCCGCCTCGTCAGGTAAGAAGTATGTCGGTGGTCAGCGAGAGACACGCACCGTGACGGTCAGCAATTTCAGCGGAATCGACGCCTCAATGGGTGTGGATGTGGTTTATACGCCTTCATCGTCGGTGTCGGCTACGGTTGAGGCTCCTTCGGAGATAATGCCTTATGTGAAGGTGAATCAGCTCGGCGAGATGCTCAATATCACAATATCCAAGGAAGGAAATGTGGGTAGAGGAAAGAATGCGAGAGTGAAGGTGAGATTGAGTGCGCCTGTGGTAAACACATATATACTTTCGACCGGAGCAGAGGTGAAGGTGAAGGGTGCGGTTGACGCAGGCAACCGTGATATGACGATCAAGGCATCGACCGGTTCGGAGCTTGATATCGCTTCGGTTGTGTGCAAGGATCTTGTGATCAACGCCGACACAGGTGCTGAAGTGGATATTGATATGGTGAACGCAAATTCCGTGTCGGCAAAGGCCAACACCGGTGCGGAGATTGATCTGAGCGGCAAGGCGTCGTCGGTTGATTTCAAGGCTGACACCGCCGGTGAGATTGATGCTGACAAGCTTGTGGCAGCGTCGGGTGTGGCAGTGGCTAACACGAGCGGGACGATCGAGTGCAGCGTTTCGGGTAAATTCACCAACCGCACTTCGACCGGAGGGACAGTACGCAACCGTTGATGTGTAAAATAATATAATGGCGCGCCGTGGAAAGGATTGTCTGCGGCGCGTCCTTTTTTATATACTTTATTGTAAAAATAGATGTTATTTGTTAAAGTTAAATAATATCATTATTTTTGCAACGACTTTGAACTATTGGGCAGAGACATATGTTATAAAAACATAAATGGCATTACGCCTGGCTGAACTGATGTTATGGTCTGTGATGCACGTGTTTAACTATTTTGAGAAATTTATATTAGGTATCATTAAATAACGCGAGAGAATGAAAAAGAATTTAATTCTTCTTGCAGCCTGCGGCGGAATGCTGCTGGCAGCAAACGAGAGCAAGGCTCAGGAGACCGTAGTGGTTGACGAGACAGTCATCACCACTACCAACGTAGAGTGCAAGGATCACTACAGCAGCTCATGGCGCAAGAACTGGTTTATCCAGCTCGGTGCAGGTGCGCACATGCCTTTTGTCGAGGGTACAAAGATGGATGACTCCCAGCTCATCACAGCGTATTACAATGTAGGCTTCGGCCACTGGTTCAGCCCTTATCTGGCATTCCGCTTCACCGGTTTCTATGGCGCGACACATTGGGATAACGGTCAGTTCAGCAAGTCAAAGAACGCCAACCTCAACATTGAACTTATGTGGGATCTGATCAACAGCGCTCATGGCGTGAATCCCAACCGCGTGTTCAGCCTCATTCCCTTCGTAGGTGTCGGTGGAGCTTTCACATGGGACTACAAGGGTGCACCCAGCATGGTTCTCGGTAGCGACGGACGTCCGAAAGGCAATATGTGGACGCTTCCTGTGAGCGCAGGTCTGCAGCTCCGCTTCCGTCTCTGCAAGTATGTAGACTTCTTCGCTGAAGGTCGCTTCATGTTCTACGCTGACAGCTGGAACCGCAATGTTCATGGTCGTCCCATCGACGTCGACGCTGTGGCAATCGGTGGCTTCAACATCAATATCGGTGGCCGCGAATTTGACCGCTACAACCCCTGTGAATATCTCGACTATATCAATTCACTCAACGGTCAGGTAAATGATCTGCGTGGCGCTCTTGCAACTACAGCTGCCGCTCTTGCCGCAGCAGAAGCTCAGCTCCCCTGCCCCGAGGTACAGGCTGCTCCCGTGCGCACTCCCGCTCCCATGCTGTCGGCAGTCCGCTTCAAGATAAACTCTGCCCGTGTGACCGACGAAGAAATGGTCAACGTATACAACGTGGCACAGTGGATGAAGTCGAACTCGGATGTAAACGTGGTTATCCGTGGCTATGCTGACCGCGAGACCGGTACAAGCGACTACAACATGAAGCTTTCGGAGCGTCGTGCACAGAGCGTATACGACATCCTGACCAAAGAGTATGGCATCGACGGCAGCCGCCTGAAATGCGAGCAGTTCGGCAGCGATGTTCAGCCTTACGACGTGAACAACTGGAACCGTATCGTTATCTTCGCCGAATAATTCGGGAAAAGAAATACGAGACAGCAATAATCAAGGCCTGTCCTCCGGCAAGGGGGGCAGGCTTTTATCTTTTGTGCGGTAGCGGGGGATGCTTATGTTATTGAGCATATTTAAAATGAATACTCACTGAAAGATTGGCGGTGTGGTGAAAATGGCTTACTTTTGTAAAGATTTATTAACCTATCAACGGCCCTAAGCCATGAACATCAAAACACTCAACCATGCTGCCGACAATGTGCGCATTCTCTCGGCTGCGATGGTGGAAAAAGCATGCTCCGGACATCCCGGTGGAGCAATGGGAGGCGCAGATTTCGCCAATGTGCTTTATTCACAGTTCATTGTCACTGATCCCGACGATCCGACATGGTTCTGCCGCGACCGGTTTTTCCTCGATCCGGGTCACATGTCGCCGATGCTTTACAGCGTGCTCGCCCTGACGGGTCAGTACACGATTGAAGAACTACAGCAATTCCGCCAGTGGGGCTCGGTTACGACCGGCCATCCCGAACTTTGTCCCGGCCGTGGTGTCGAGAACACATCGGGACCGTTGGGTCAGGGTCATACGATGGCCGTGGGATGTGCTTTGGCAGAGAGATTTCTTGCCGCCCGCTTCGGTGAGTGGCTGAGCCATAAGACATATGCATTTATCTCGGACGGTGGTATCCAGGAGGAGATCTCGCAGGGTGCGGGCCGTATAGCAGGTTATCTCGGTCTGTCGAATCTGATCATGTTCTTCGATAGCAACCGTGTGCAGCTGTCGACCGATGTCGATGCTGTCGACACCGAGGACTATGCCATGAAGTATCGCGCATGGGGATGGAACGTGCTCGAGATCAACGGCAACGATCCGATAGCTATCGCCGAGGCGATAGAGTCGGCCATCAGTGAGAAGAAGCGTCCGACGCTTATCATCGGCAACACGGTGATGGGTCGCGGATGTGTCACTGCCGATGGAGATAACTTCGAGGGCAAATGCTCGACCCACGGCCAGCCTCTGAGCAAGAGTGGTGCGGATTTCAAGCGCACAGTGGCCAATCTGGGTGGAGATCCGGAGAATCCTTGGGTGGTGTTTGACGATGTGAAGGCTCTCTATGAGGAGCGTCGCGTCCGTCTGCGCGAGATTGTCAAGGAGCGCCGTGCGGAGCATGCCCGTTGGGCGGCCGCGCATCCTGAGCTTGATGTGGAGCTGCAAAAGATGATCAACAATGAGTTGCCCGAGGTTGATTACCGCGCTATACCGCACAAGAGCGATATTGCAACGCGTCAGGCATCGGCCGATGTGCTCGGAGAGCTGGCGCAGCGTGTCAACAATATGATTGTCTCGTCGGCTGACCTTGCCAATTCGGACAAGACCGACGGATTTCTCAAGAAGACCCATGCATTCACCAACGGTGATTTCACCGGGGCGTTCCTGCATGCGGGTGTGAGCGAGCTGACGATGGCTGCCATAATGAATGGTATCGCTCTGCATGGCGGTGCTATTGCAGCGTGCGGCACATTCTTCGTGTTCTCCGACTATATGAAGCCGGCGGTACGCATGGCAGCCCTGATGGAGCTTCCGGTGAAATATGTGTGGACACACGATTCGTTCCGTGTAGGAGAGGATGGCCCGACTCACCAGCCTATCGAGCATGAGGCTCAGATACGTCTGCTTGAGCAGACCGACAATCTGTCGGGCCGTCAGTCGATGCTTGTGCTCCGTCCGGCTGATACGGCCGAGACTGTGGTGGCATGGCGCATGGCGATGGAGAATTTCAACTCGCCCACGGCTCTGTTGCTGTCGCGACAGAATGTCACCGACCTGCCTTCGGCTTCGGGTGACCGTTTTGCCGACGCAGAGAAGATGGAGCGCGGCGCCTATGTGGTGATGGACAGCAAAGATCCGTCGGTGGTGCTCGTTGCCAATGGTTCGGAGGTGTCGCTGCTGTGTAAGGTGGCTGTGCTTCTTGAGGCTGAAGGTGTGGGTGTACGCGTTGTTTCCGTTCCTTCCACCGGCTTGTTCATGCGTCAGGACGCTGAATATCGCCAGAGCGTGATACCTGCTGGTGTGCCGGTGTTCGGTCTGACGGCCGGACTGCCTGTCACTCTCCGTGAGGTAGTGGGCTGCAATGGACGCGTCTATGGCCTGAGCCGCTTCGGGGCGTCGGCACCTGCGGGAGTCCTCGATCAGAAATTCGGCTACACGGTTGAGAATATTCTCGGCGAGATAAAGACATTTCTTGGAAAATAAATAAGTGACTTTACAGCAGACCGCCCTGTCGATTTTACTGACAGGGCGGTCTGTTGGTGTGTGTCGGATTATAGTATTTATCAGAGATGACTAAACATTGCGACCCGCTTGCCATGGAATTGATGCAAGCGGGTCGCAATGTGGCGCATGGTAAAAAACCTGTGTTTAGGCATAGAGATTGCATAGTCGGAAGATG
>CANOUR010000044.1 GCA_947570265.1 uncultured Bacteroidales bacterium
ATAAAAAATACTGGAACCAGGTGCATTACGATAGATTGTCAGATGCGATGATTTGCGATCTGATATCACGGTCGTTTAATCTGGTTGTGTCAAAACTTTCGCGAAAGACAAAAATGGCTTTGGATCTTAAAATCCAAACACACCCTTAGTCAATCCGTTTTTGATGTGGAATGACAATTGAAAACAGCCCGGCGAAATTAGCGCCGGGCTGAATGTATGTCAAGTAGGTTGATGACTATGATATCACTTTACGGATCGATCACTCATAATTCGATATCACCTCGATGAATGAATCCACGGTCGGGTTGCCGAACTCGATGGCACCCATCTCATCGTTGGCATTGATCACGAGATTGTAGATGTAGTGCACACCCGGTTGCCATGCCGAGAATTTGCTCGTCGACAGCGGGAATTTTAGCAATCCGTCGCCAAATGTGCTTCCTTCAACGACATTTTCGGCGGGGGTGTTGGCATTAGGCCATAGCTTCGCACCGCTTTTAGCATCATATATCGAGCACATCACCGCAATGTATGTGTCGTTTCCGCTGCCGTTGCTGCGGTATGTGAGAGTCTGTGGCATCATGAATTTTGCTCCACCCAATCCCAGACCGGTATCACCCATGTCGGTCGGTGTGGTCGACAGTATGATCAGATCATCGGGTGCCTGCGACATATGGAAGACATATGTGTTAGGGGTGTTCTGATCGGTCCATGTGCCTACGTTTCCTGTTGCTATGGCATCTGATGTTGATTCAGACGGGAAACGGAAATTACCCTTGGTCATGATGTTGGCCATTACAACGTTGCTTACTTTGACCGTGAGGTTGGCGTCGGACGAACGCATCTTTATCGTGGCCTTCGAAAGGGCATGCCTGAAGTTGAGTATCACCTGTGCGTTTGCCATTCCGCTTGACCCACGCTGGTCGGGTGCGACCGCATACACAATGTCCTGAGTACCGGGATAGGCGTCATACTCCGAAGCCGACAGAGGCCCTTTGGAGTTGACCCAGCCGGCAGGAGAAAAGGCATAGAAGTCCACAGATTCGTTGGCAGGCCAGTACTCCACCGGAGAATATGTCCATGCATTGCCGCTGCCTTTGCTTACCGTGACATTGTCCATGAACAGATTTGGACTTTCCGTAGTGCCGGTATAGGCATATACATTGAACGAAGTCAGATTGTTGGTCGTGATATCGCCTGCGCGTGTGAATTCTGTTGTGGCAGCAAACCTGATGGCATTATCTGCAGGATAGTCGGGAGCGTCAGCCTCCTCCTTGTCGGTGCATGATGTGAGTGCGATTCCGCTGACAGCCACCATGGCCGAAGCGATCTGAAAATAAAAGTGTCGCATATTATTATAATTTTAGTCTTGCTCTATTTATATATTGTATATCACCGGCTTGGTGCATCGGCCGGATATTCAATCGTTGCTGAGATCGATGTTGACTGTTTCCCAACCGCTTACTCCGACATCAAATGCTCCGGAACCCTCTCCAGGGTTGTCCGGGAGTCCATCATCCGGAATGTCAAGCCCCGTTATATTGATATAAACGTTGTGCGCATTCCTGAAGTTTGCAACCTGTTCGGTGACATCATAGGTTTTTACGTAATAATGCCCGGTTTTACATCTGATATTGGCGGTGACGGTTACCTGTCCGGGATAATCGGATGCCGGTTGTGCAAAACCCGAGGTGGTTGTTGAAATTGATGTGTCATTTCCTGACATCGCACAAAGAACATCGCACACACCACTTTGCACGAGACCGTCCGATAGGTTTATGCCCGATCCGATCCCGCATAGTTTGGCCGTGGCCGATGCAATATGATCCCCACCTTTTATGTCAATGAACCTGATATGATATATGTTCGACATTGAGTCAGGCCGACACCTGATCACCCCATATGGACACTCCTTGACAGTGCCGTCATCCTGTCGGTATCTTACGCCACAGAGTGTTACATCGACGTCTTCCACCACACTTCCATATAGCATGCCGGTAGGCATCACCATTCCTTCTGATTCATCTGTTTTTCTCGCATCAGCCGAGATGGTGGTGAAATTTTCCGCTCCCGTAATCGTTATGCCGGGAAGATCGTTGTTAAAGCTCACAAGATTGTATTTACCGGCAGGGACAGCGACTCGGCCACCCTCATCTCCTGCAATATCAAACCTCCATACTTTGCCGTTTCCATCGCATGGATAGAAAAACAGCGTCATGCCATCAACCTCAGCCGCCGGAGCTTTATCCCATATGAATCTGACATCAATCGGGCGTGGCTCTGCTCCCGGGCATAAGATCTCTTTGTGATCACATCCCGGGGTGAGTAGGAGAAGTAACGATGACAGTATGATTGTCGTGGGTCTCACTGTTGTGGTTTGTCTTACAGGTTTGGTAGCTTTGGATTGTTACCGTCATTCCTCCCCGGGAACCATACGAGAGTGATCTCAAGTCCGGTCGGGCCGAAGTAGCTCAATCGCTCACGTTCGGTGCAGACGTGTGTTCCACATTCGGCCTTGTATTTGACTATATCGCCCCTCATATATCCGACTCTTAGACCGAGATCAAGATTGAGTCTGTCGGCAATTCTGAAAGAGTAGCCATAAGCCACGCCCGCGCCCCACGCCAATCCAGGGCATTGCCACCCTTTGTTCTCTCCGAATTCAAAGTCGAACGAGTGCAATGAGCCGTAAATTCCTACGTGGTGTCCCGTCAGTGCCCTATGTCGGGCTTGTTTGCCAAACCAGAAACGACCCTCGATCCAGCCGCCGTATATCCGCCATGTATGGTGTGCCTGTTCCTTGCTCCACCATGCATATACGCCCTCGGCATCAATCGAAAAATTTTTTGGTAATCTAACCTCGATCCCTAAGTCAGGAGTAAGCAAGGCATCATGGATCAGATTGCTCTTCACACCGACACGCATCTCGCTGCAACCGCAGTCATCGGCCGTAGCGTTTGCGATCATGCTGTTTGCCAAAATTAGAGCAATCATGGCGGTAAACCGCAGCATGCCATGGAGGTAGTGGTGCTTAATGTCCATAAATAAAAATCATTGTGCGTTTCGTCGACGCACTGACAGGATCATCAAATGAATCCGTCTATAATTTAACACCATTACACATGTTTTCGTTTAATATCACATGTGCATCCGAGTGTCCCGCCGGCATGTTAAAGAAGTTGTCAATGCCTGTCATCTTGAAGATTGACGGAGTAAGTGTTTTTCAATGGTTCCATGATATGGCACGGAAACTCCTTCAAAAGATGGGCGTCCACCAACCGCAACCCAGACAAGGTAAAGGCTTACATCATTAGTCCAACCTCATAAATGCAATTCAGCCCGGCGAATCCGCTTCGCCGGGCTGAAATATTGTGGGGGTTATGTCGGGGTGTGGATTATTTAACCAACACTTTGGTGACTTTGCCGCCCTGACGCTTGATATAGAGGCCATTCTCGGGGTTGGCAACGCGAATGCCGTTGAGGGTGTAGTATTCCGCGGGAGCGTCGCTGTCGCCGGCTTCGATATCTTCGATGCCTGACTGCTCAGTAACTGTCACATCGCAGCTCTCGGTGTGGGGCAAACCGTAGCCATCAATAATAGTATAGGTGATGGTGGCGGCACCTTCGCCTACAGCGGTTATAACACCATCGGTCACAGTGGCTACCTCGGGATTGGAGGTTGACCAGGTTTCCGATTCAACAGTCACTTCATCATCTTTTGTAACAGTTACAGTCAGTGTGGCCGTTTCGCCCTCTTCTATTGAGATGGTTGATTCGCTTAAGGCGATATCAAGCGCGCCCATCTCGCGGAAGTCGGTGAAATGGCTCCAGCCATCAGCCACGAAGTAAGCCTTTAACGAACCTTTGGGTATATAAACGACTGCCGTTTCGGGAACACCAACGAACGTTGCAGAGATACAAGCAGGGGGAGTTAAAGAAAGAGCAAAAATGGTTTTGAGGCTACTGCAATTCATGAATGCGCTGTAGCCGATTACAGTCACAGAGTTTGGGATTGTGACCGATGTCAAGCTGCTGCAATAAGAGAATGCGCCGTAGCCGATTTCAGTCACAGAGTTGGGGATTGAGACCGATGTCAGGCTGCTGCAATTAGAGAATGCGTTGTGGCCGATTTCAGTCACAGAGTTGGGGATAGCATAAGAAGACTTCTTGGCGCCAGGGCATTGAACAAGAGTGGTTATCCCTTTGTTAAACAATACTCCATCTTCCGAGGTGTATTCCGTATTTCCTTCTTCTACTAAAATCACCTCTAATGAAGAACAATCGCCGAATGCGTCGTCACCGATTTTAGTTACAGAGTTTGGGATTGTGACCGATGTCAGGCTGCTGCAACCATAGAATGCGAATTCGCCGATTTCAGTCACAGAGTTGGGGATTGAGACTGGTGTCAGGCTGCTGCAAGAAGTGAATGCGAAGTCGCCGATTTTAGTTACAGAGTTTGGGATTGTGACCGATGTCAGGCTGCTGCAAGAAGTGAATGCATTCTTGCCGATTTCAGTTACAGAGTTGGGGATTGTGACCGATGTCAGGTTGCTGCAAAAAGGGAATGCATTCTTGCCTATTTTAGTTACAGAGTTGGGGATTGTGACTGATGTCAGGCTGCTGCAAAAAGAGAATGCGTCATCGCCGATTTCAGTTACGAAATAACGTGATGAATTGTTGCTGACGAATGAAGGAATAGCTAAATCGCCATCGGGTTTAGTCTCATAACCCACAATGCTGACTTCGTGGTCTGCTTCTGACAGGACTGTGTACCTAAAGTTATCGACGGTGAATTCATCGCCATCGGCGGCGCGGGCTGTGACGCCAAGCGTCAGCGCCGCCATGAAAAGAAGTGAAATTTTCTTCATACTTTTTTATTTGTTAGTATTGTGTTGGTTAAAATATCTTACGGGGTTTGATTCTCCATTTTCGTGTCGGGGAGATAGGCGTTGACATATCTATTCCATGTCGCCTCGTCGGCGGGCTGCAGCAGCACGCCATATCTGCCCGGCTCGTCATCTTCATTGGCAATAGTCTGAAACTTGTCGCCGCCTTTGCCGTTTGAATCAATTCTGCTGCGCGTGAACACGCCCACCACTTTGCGCTTGTGGTCGGTGATGTACACAGCCAAAATAAGCTCGGCAGAGTTTGCCTCTTTGGGCGCGAGAACCCAAGAGCGTTGTGTGAACGCCATAATGTGTGCAATAGTGAGCTGCTGCCCGGGACGCTTTTCGAAATATTGGTTGATAGAGACAGAAATGTTCAGAGCCAAGGTGCATGGCATGCTATCGGTGTTGAGATAGTCTCTGTCGAAAGAGGGGAGGATATAAGCCATAGGCTTTGCCGTTGCCGCCGAGGCTCACTCCGATGGCGAATGATAGTGATTGGTTGAAAAATAAAAGCGTGAGAGCCATATCTGTTGCCCGCTCCCACTATCTGAGGCTCTCGCATTGCCCATCTTCGTAGAACGAGCAACGGTTCGAGGCCTCACGCAAATATGTATCAACGGGCATCGGCGATGTTCACACACCATCCGACGCGGAGATAACATATCCACACAAGCCATCTACCGTTGCAACATCCTTGACGAAGATTTTGAAATTTGCGAGATTTCAGATAGCCAAGATTGCGCGTGGATAAACGCTTTTCATTATGTAAATTGCCAAGGTAAAGCGCCCCGACAATGGCTGCCGACCCACCCTCAACCCCGCGACCGGGGCCTCGAAATGCGGTCTGCCACGCAAACTTACAAAAAATATTTGAATCAGAAGGTGTACTAACCGAAGAAATCCGAGAATTTCACCGAAAACAAATCCAACTAAAAATAGCTAATTGCCCTTAAAAATACCAAAATAAATAGAACTGGTAAGACGGAGAAAAATACAATGAAGCCCATATAAAACATATGCGACAGCCGAACAATGAAATTAATGTAATTGCATGGGCATCCCTAAATTTCGTAAATTTGCACCATATATAATATCAACTTTATAACATCGAGTGTATGACAGATAAGAAAATAGCATTGGTGACAGGTGCCACCAGCGGTATCGGTGAGGCTTGTGCGCGCCGTCTGCTTTCAGCAGGTTATCGCGTGATCATTACCGGGCGTAATGAGGCAAAGCTGAGCGGGTTGAAGACCGAATATGGCGATGATGTACTTCCTGTGGTGTTCGATGTCAGGGAGCGTCAGTGTGTTGAAGATGCCATGACATCATTGCCTGAGGAATGGCAAGAGATCGAGGTGCTTGTGAATAATGCAGGCCTTGCGCTTGGACTCGAGCCCGAGTACGAGGGTGACTTCCGTGACTGGGACACGATGATCGACACTAATATCAAAGGTTTGCTCTATGTGACCCGCGCTGTCGTACCCGGTATGGTTCAGAGGCGCAAAGGGCACATTGTCAACATCGGATCGGTGGCTGGCGACGCGGCATACGCCAACGGCAACGTCTATTGTGGAACTAAAGCTGCCGTGAAAGCCATCACGGATGGATTGCGCATAGATATTGCCGAGACACCATTGCGCGTCACCCTTCTCAAACCCGGTCTGGTCGAGACCAACTTCAGCGATGTGCGTTTCCACGGCGATAGCGAGCGGGCGGCTAATGTCTACAAAGGGATAGAGCCTCTGACCGGTGACGACATTGCCGATGCAATGATCTATGCAGTGCAGGCTCCACGCCATGTGCAGATCGCGGAAATGTTGATTCTTGCCACTCATCAGGCGAGCGGAAGCGTCATCGTCAGGAAATAACTCCGGTTACCGGCACTTGTTTTCATTGCGTCTGCGTTCAATGATGTCTGAAAACGACTTCGGCAGACGGACATTGTAGAGATCGTATGCCTCATCAAACAGAGGTGCGATCTCTTCGTCTGTGAATCCGGCGATTCCACAACCGATCCGGGTGACATAAAACGTGTTTTGATCCCATTCGCGGGCCA
The DNA here is from genome assembly GCA_947570265.1 of uncultured Bacteroidales bacterium. Taxonomy (GTDB): domain Bacteria; phylum Bacteroidota; class Bacteroidia; order Bacteroidales; family Muribaculaceae; genus CAG-1031. The sequence goes on from CANOUR010000044.1 coordinate 6,946, forward strand.
GCTCGATGAATTGGTCAACGTATGGTTTGATTGTTTCCACGCCGCCTTGCATTGTCGGAATGGCATATGACTGACCTTGCAAGCCGCTTCCCTGTCCCCACACAGCTCCAAATCTTGTGAAAGCGACACTGGCCGCGCCACCACTGTGCAGTCCTTGAAGATTGCTCCCGAACACAAAAATATCGTCTGGCTCCAGATGTGTGATATTTTCGGGTGTATATTCTCTGCTCATAAAAAATTCTTGTTATCAGTTGAATACCCTTGTCGTATTAGCCTGTTGACGGCGGTCAAAGCAATAGGGATTCTCTCGCAAAGATAACCATATCCCATGGCAATTTCAATAATGCTTTCATTTTTCCCTTATAAAGTCGCTTGGTATGCTTCATTAATAAAAAATCAAGCGATGTGGCTTCGCAATATAGCCGCATCGCTTGATTTTTTGGATATTGGACTGTGCCGGGTCTGGCTCAGAGAAGATTCTCACGCTCGGTTATCGCGGCATCGTCCATGGTATAGCCGCCGAGAGAACTTTCTTTGGCTTGGATGCAGATATATGTCATTGCTTCCGATGACGTACATTTGATGTTGCGGTCACAGTTTGTGGCTACACGCACCACCGAACCTTCCGCTATGTCGAATACATCGTCATCTACCTGAAAACGTCCCGATCCTGAAAGGATGATATAGTTCTCCTCATTCTCTTTGTGGCTGTGAAAAAAAGGCACGGAGCTGCCCGATGGCAGTGTGCCGAATGAGATTTCGCACGATGTCGCGCCAGTGGCATCTTTTACAAATTCTTTTCCATTGAAATGCTGAATGCTTCCGACAGAAGCATGAGAAAACTTTTCGCCTTGATTTAATACTTTTACGTTGCTCATTTTTTCATGATTTATTATTGTTATTAACTTTGCAAAAGTTATGCGCTTTCTTTTTGATAGCGCAAAGTTATGGCAATAATTATTATCAACCAAGAGCTTACATTGTTGTAAGACACTTACAATCCGGTAAGTAAAACTGAATATGAACGCATTGCAACTCCAGGAAAATCTAAAAAAATTTACATGCACCGATTCATGTCCGGTGCGCAACGTCATATCGCGCTTCTCAGGCAAGTGGCCTTTGCTTGTGTTGTGCGTTCTATCTGTTAACGATGCCACAAGGTTCAATGCCATAAACAAGGCATTGCCTGACATATCGCCCAAGGTTTTGACCGATACGTTGAAATGCCTTGAGGCGGATGGCTATATCATACGCAAGATGTATTCCGAGATTCCACCGAAAGTCGAATATTCTCTGTCTGATCTGGGAAAGAGCCTGATCCCTCTGATTGACCGGCTTGTGGCATGGACAACCGAACATTACGAAGAAATACAATCCAACCGAAAAAGATACAATCGATAAACATCGCTCATGGCGATATTTGATTGTCAAAGTAGCGCTATCACAGCTTTGAATAGCTGTCGTCATCGACCGGCTCAAGCCACTCATTTGAGGTGTTTTCGCCGTCAATCTCCACTGCCAGATGTGAAAACCAGCTGTCTTTCTGTGCTCCGTGCCAGTGCTTGACGCCGGCGGGGATATGTATTACAGTGCCGGGAAGAATTTCTGTCGCAGGTTTTCCATCTTCCTGATACCAACCGCGGCCTGCAACGCCTATCAGCATCTGACCGCCTCCTTTGGTGGCATGATGGATATGCCAGTTGTTGCGGCATGAGGGCTCAAACGTGACATTGAACACCTTTATCTGATCGGTCGACACCGGTGCGAGATAGCTCTGTCCGATAAAATATTGGGCATAGGCCGAGTTGGGTTCTCCGATTGGAAAAATCATATCCTCCTGGTGCCGGGCTTTTGCGTCGGCAGCGGTTGTATCTTCAGTCCATACAGTCTTGGCGAGGTTGAATGTCGCCCAAGCTTTCGGCCATCCTGCATAAAAGGCTATATGGGTGATTATTTCGGATATTTCAGTGCGGGTGATACCGTTTTTCTTCGCTTCTTTCAAATGATAGACGAGAGAGTTGTCGGTGATTCCCTGTGATATGAGTGAAGTGATGGTGACCAGACTGCGGTCGCGAAGCGACAACAGGTCATTTCTGCTCCACACCTCGCCAAAGAGGATATCGTCGTTGAGATGCGCAAATTCTGGCGCGAACTCGCCAAGCGCGTCACGCCCGGCAGTCTGTGTTATTTTCTGCTGTGCCATAATACTGATTCCAATTATCAGAGAAAGACTTGTGAATATAAATCGTTTCATGAATGATCGGCTGTTGTTTCGTCATCGGCTATCAGATACCGTGTCCATATCACACCATTGTTGAATGTCGACACACCTTTGAATTTTAGAGCGGTCGGTATAAATCCGTCATGGCCGTCGATTCCATCGAACAATGCCGGTTGGCCAATGCGTCCGTCAATACCGGGGGCAATCATCACACTCACTTCATCGATGAGCCGGTCGGCGAGGAATCCTCCGTTGATTTTGCCGCCACCTACCACTGCAAGACGTTTCACACCGAATTCATCACAGAGAATCTCCATCGCGCGTGCAAGGTCAATACGTTGCTTGCCTGTGGCTATATACGATATATGATTGTTGCGCAAATATTCCAGGTATTCAGGCGAAACCCGTTCGCTCACGATGCAAAGCCGGTTGATATTTTCAGTATTGTCCCATAATAGTGTACCCTTGGTGTCAACCGATATGTCGTAGCTTTCAGATTTTTCCGCGACGTGCCACGATTCATGGTCAATACTTCCATCTACCGATGGTTTGAACTCGTCAAACCCGCAATAATGGATCTGATATGAGTGCTTTCCCTCTAAGTGCGACGGGCAGTCTAGTTGGTTGAGAGCGTCGTAATATTCATCGCCGCTGATTTTATCCACCATGTCGCAAGCCACTCTTCCGTCGATTGACTGCATCATATGGCATATTATGTATGGTCTTTTCATCTTTATGGATTTCACTAATAACTGTCAGATATGTTTGATTATTTTCGCCGGAACTCCCCCTGCAATCATATTTTCCGGAACATCTTTCGTTACAACCGCTCCGGCTGCGATAATGGCATTGTCGCCTATTGTCACTCCGGCAGTGATCACGGCATTTGCGCCGATCCACACGCCGTTGCCGATGCGTATAGGCGCATGATGCAGATTTTGCCGCTTGGCCGGATCATGGTCGTGGTTGAGGGTGGCAAGCACCACGCAATGACCGATCAGACAATTATTGCCGATATAGATGCCTCCTTGATCCTGAAAATGGCAGCCCGAGTTGATAAACACATTCTTGCCTATGTGGATGTTGCGTCCGAAGTCAGTGTGGAACGGAGGAAAAAGTCCGAATCCCGGATCCATTTCCTGCCCGATTATTTTTCCGAATAGCTCACGGATCTCATCAGGAGAATGATAATGGCAGTTCAGCTCAAATTGCATGCGGCGGGAAATGTCGCTTTGACGACGCATGAACTGAATCATGTCGTCACCCTCAAGCGGTTTGCCCTCGGCAATCATCTGTCGGAATTTGTCGAGTGTTATGTCCATGTCAATTCATATATTCACGGTAGAAATCGGCGATCTCGTCGAAGGGGATAATGTCGGATTGATCGTACAGGTCGCAGTGGTTTGCTCCTTTGATGGTGAGCATCTGCTTGTTGTCGCCTTTGAGTTTGGCGAATGTGTCTTTGCCGAAATAATATGAGTGGGCTTTGTCGCCGTGCACGATCAGCACAGCGTTTTCAAGCTCGTCGGCATATTCAAAGAATTTGAAATTCATGAACGGCAGATTGGAGGTCACATTCCAGCCGTCGGTGGAATTACCCGAACGCACATGGTAGCCTCGCGGGGTCTTGTAGTATGCGTAATAATCCTTCACAAACTGCGGGGCATCCTCAGGCAGCGGATCAATCACGCCACCCGCACGCTTGTACTCGCCGCTGTGGAAGTCGACAGTGCGTTGTGCAGCCATAGCTGCCCGCTTGGCATTGCGCTGTCCGGCACTGTTTTCAGAGTCAAAGTATCCGTTGGCGTTGACTCGGGTCATGTCATACATGGTCGAGGCTACGGTGGCCTTGATGCGCGGGTCGTTTATGGCCGCCTGTATTGCTATGCCTCCCCATCCGCAGATACCGAGGATTCCCACTTTTCCGGTATCTACATCTTCACTGTTCATGAGATAATCCACCGCTGCTGAGAAGTCTTCTGTATTGATGTCGGGCGACGCAACCCTGCGGGGCATCCCGCCGCTCTCACCGGTAAACGACGGATCGAACGCGAGAGTAATGAAACCACGTTCGGCAAGTTGCTGGGCATACAATCCTGACGATTGTTCCTTTACCGCGCCGAAAGGGCCGCTCACCGCAATGGCAGGGAGTTTTCCGGTCGTCCTTTTGGGCTTATACATATCGGCTGCAAGCGTTATGCCGTAGCGGTTTATAAAGGTGACCTTCTTGTGATCCACCATATCACTCTTCGGGAAAACTTTATCCCACTCTTGTGTCAATTCCAGTTGCTCTGCCGGAGCAAGCGAGGTGTTTGCATTCTGATTCATAACGGCTTCTGCTTTTACACTTATTGCGCCCGATAGCAGGGTGAGTGCAATAATAATCTTTTTCATGATGCAAAGTTGCCACCGATAAAATGAATACCACTTACCATAACCACTGATTTCCGTGCCATTTTCGCAGACTCTGATTGCCGTATGGCCAATTAGCGCTAATTTTGTGTCATGGAAAGACAAAGACTGAACATTGACTCAATCGATGCCTACAACCGTTTCTACGGTTTGTCGACAAAACATCCTCTCGCAGCTGTAATCGACTTGAAAGAGGCAAAGCAATGGCCAAATCACTTCACGGTGGAATATGGTGTCTATGCATTGTATCTTAAGAACAATTCGGCATGCACAATTCGATATGGCCGCAGGAACTACGACTATCAGGCCGGCACGATAGTTAGTTTCTCGCCCGGTCAGACTGTGGATGTGGATATGGTGGAAGATGAGATCAAGCCCGATGTTGTCGGATTGCTGTTCAGTCCCGATCTGATCTATGGCACTCCTCTGGCTGACAAAATAAAGGACTTTTCCTTTTTTGACTATACTGAGCTGGAGTCGCTCCATCTGTCCGACGAAGAGCGTCGGCAGTTCCTCTTCTGTCTCAATCAGGTGAGACATGAGATTGAGCATCCGGTCGACAACCATTCATCGGCGTTGATTTCAGCCAATATTCAGCTGCTCATTGAGTATCTACACCGTTTCTACGACCGTCAGTTCATCACCCGTCATAAAGCTAACTCCGATGTGGTGGCCAGGTTCCAACGGCAGTTGAAAGAGTATGTGGCCACCCCGCAAACCGTATTGCCCGGAGTGGCTTTCTTCGCTGAAAAGGCCAATCTTTCGCCTGGATATTTTTCAGATTTGGTGCGAAAAGAAACAGGCACAACTCCAAAAGATATCATCACGCTCCATCTGGTCGAAGAAGCCAAACACCGGCTTGCATCGGCCGATTCCGACATCAGCGAGATAGCTTATGCATTCGGATTCGAATATCCGGCACACTTTTCGCGCATGTTCAAGCGCGTCACCGGATTGAGCCCGACAGAGTTCCGTATCAAAGTTTCGCAAAACTGATCGTATCACGCGGCATCTGTCGATAATCGCGCATAAGATATTAGGGATGATGATGCGATATGTCTCAGTCCACTGGTTGTGGCTATGCATTGTCGCAGCCGCGTCACGGATGTACAGAAGGTCTCTTTTGTTGGATTTGTCTCAGATAACATTATACATGTCAGGATTTTTCGCTAATTTTGTACACTTGATCATAAAATTTCCAGGACTATTTTTAATCTCTCCAGTACCTAAAAAGACGAAGTGGCAAAGTAATCAATATGACCAATAAGACTAAGAAATACATTTTTGCTTTTGTATTGTTTATACTTATGGGCGGAGTATATGCCGGAATAATGTCGATCGGCAACCGATATCTCCGCACACATGATTTATTGAATCCTTACGTAAAAGGAATGTTTACATTCATTTTATGTATGGGCATTTATTTTATCTATCGTTGGTTTTCAAAGCGGCTTGACAAAATTTCCAAGACACAATGAACATTCTTTTCAACATCATATGGGTAGTGTTTGGCGGTCTGATGATTGCCATTGAATATGCCATATCAAGTGTGCTGATGATGATAACGATCATTGGCATACCTTTCGGACTCCAGACTATGAAATTGGCCTTGCTTGCTTTGTGGCCGTTTGGCACTGACATTTCCAACGAGAGCTGGCCCTCGGGTTGCCTCGCCGGATTAATGAATGTGATATGGTGGTTTGTAGGAGGTTTTGCTATTGCGCTCACACATCTCGGATGGGGATTGCTCTTCTGCATCACCATTATTGGCATTCCATTCGGAATCCAGCACTTCAAGTTGATGAAATTGGCATTGCTTCCATTCGGCAAATCGGTTAAGTAGCGTTTTAATTTGAACAGCTAAGTGAGTGTTCATTTTAAATTTTGGTTTAGATTCGAGATTTATTTCGAGACTATTTTCCTCGAAGAGGAGGGAGCGTAGCGAGCTACGTGACTGACGATGAGAGGGAAAGAGACCGAAAGAAATCCGAAGATGAACCAAAATGATGGCAATTACTAATGAAAATCTTTTTTAATTTAAATTGAACACTCACTTACATAATTGAGTGACTTATGAAGCAAATGCGGAAAATCAACAGGCAAAAGAATGCTGAATGGGCGCTGCAAGTGTTTGACAAAGCTCCTTATGTAACCATGAGCATGACTCGTCCTGACGGTACTCCATATGGCTTGCCGCTGAATATCGTCAGGAAAGATGAAGCCACGTTTTATTTTCATTGCGCAGCAGACGGAGAGAAGATCGATTGCCTGAAACACAATCCGATTGTAAGCCTGTCGGCGGTAAGCAAATGCTCCCCGGCATACGAAGCGGATAAGAACAATTTCACCGAGCACTACCATTCGGCAATAGCCGTCGGCAAAGCAAAATCGGTAACCGATGACTCAGAAAAAATCGAGGCACTACGGTTGCTGTGCGAACGGTTCCTGCCGAATTATATGGAACATTTCGATGAAGCGATTGCCAGAAGTCTCGACCGCACAACCGTTGTGAAAATTACACTGACTGAACCTCCGGTCGGAAAATCCAAGCCATAAACAGCATTTACTGACGCTCTGTCGCTGACCGCGGCCTTTTCAGCTCCATAATATAATTTTTCAGAAACACGCCACTGCGTTCTACAAATTGTTCTGTCACAACACTGTAGCCACGTTTTTCAAAGAATGGTTTTGCTGTTATTGAAGCGTGAGTTATAATTTTTGTGTCATAATCTATCATGGATTCAAGCTTGGCGCATAACTGTGTAGCCACTCCCTGTCTCTGATAATCATGATGGACATACAGCCTATCCAAATATCCTGTATTGTCAATGTCTCCGAAACCTATGATGATTGAGTCCTTGAGCGCCACAAATGTATGATGTTCCGACAAGATCTTATTCCAATCTTCCCGATTGATAGAATTCGGTGCCCATGCATCAACCTGCTCCTGGGTATAATCCTTAATATTGACCTTATGGACAGTATTACGGAAGATCTCGATTACATCCTCCAAGTCAGCCTTTAGATACCTTCTAACCACCATATGTTCGTTGACATCAACGGAATCAGCTCCCAATGATTTGGCAAATTCAAGAAGTTTCGACCTGATCATATACAAAATTAGCACTTTTGTTTATTTTTGTGGGTTACTTAGTGTGTGAAGTCATCTTGACTTCAGTTTCTAAGAGTCAAGGACCATTTCACTCTCTTTGAAAATAAATATGGAGGCAAGAAATAGATTTATAGCAATTATCATCAGCACGATGGCATTCTTTTCATTGTGCGCTCATTCCCATAATATGGTAGAGAAAGAAAATATGACAACCGACGGTATCGTCCGGTTGTCAAAAATCGAGGTTTATCCCCAGTATCTTGATGAATATATGGAGTTTGCCATTGAAGTCGGCACAAAATCCCTGTGCACCGAACCGGGGGTGCTGACCATGTATGCCATGCAGGACAAAGATAATCCCTGCATTATTACAATATTGGAGACATATTCATCGCAAGAGGCATATCAATCGCACATCGCATCACAACATTTTCAGAAATATAAGCAGGGAACGCTCCATATGGTCAGATCCCTTGAGTTGTGCGACCAATTTCCCTTGAATCCTAAAAACACAATCACCAATACTGTCGCTCCGTAAGGATTCAACTAAGCCATGGCTCGTAGCCTCGGACGCACTGCAGTTGTCAGAATACGCCTGCCGTACCTCCTGTCGGTAAATCCAACCCTCGATCGGAGCAACATATTCAGGATTGATTTTGTTCCCTCTATATGAAACAGATTATAAACATAAAACGGGCTTACGAACCAGGATCTCCTGATGACGGATTCAGAATATATATCGACCGACTGTGGCCGAGAGGCTTGTCACACGAAACATTCCATTATGATTGGTGGGACAAAGATATTGCACCATCGACAGAACTGCGCGAATGGTTCCATGCCAATCCGCAGACAGAATGGATGGAATTTGAGAAACGATACAGGCAAGAGTTGCTGTCGAATCCGGCATTTACCAATTTGAAGAAGATGATCAACGGTAAGGCAAAAGTCACGCTTCTTTACTCATCGCATGACACGGTTCGCAACAATGCTGTAGTCCTGCGCCAATTGCTTGTATCGGACAATCATTCCTGGCAAAATTGAATTTTTAAGGAGAAAATAATCAAATTTAATCATCAATGTGTTTGAATATGGATTCCAATACTACCGCTTCATCCTGGACTCCCACAAAACTTTGGGAACCCTTGCAAATATGGACTGTGAGTCTGGCAAATGTAAAAACTGTCATATCGAGTGTGGCATGCGATTGGAGTGATCCTTATTATGGTATGGATCACTTGGGTTCATACGCAAGGATAATTCTGATTTCATTCCTAATCAGCATTCCTTTTGGTGTTTTCAGGAAGAAACGCATTCAAGTGCTGACATTTTTATGTGCCGACATAGCAATGTCATACTATATATTCATAAAAGTTGGTCAAATGGCCGGTATCATAGCCGGATCATTGATGCTGTTGACGACCATAGCACTGACATTAATATACAAACAGCGCCAAAAGCTCCATTGCGTTCCGCCCAAAGGTAAATTACAATACTGCTGCTATTTGTTGGGCTGGACCGTGCTCGCTTATTTCTTATGAACAGATGTGTGAGGATGCATATTGCCAGTATTAGTCTGCATCACTCTTAAAATCACATCAAGAGTGTCGCAGTTGTGTGAAATTTAAGTGTGAAATCGGTTCAAAAGAACATAAGATCAACACATTGTAGCAATGTCGTGAACTATTCTATTATTTGGCACTATTCCAACTTTAAAGGTTCATTTTAAGAGATTTAACCACAACCGTTAAATCCGTATTTTTGTAATCTTTGGCGTTCAAGCTGTGACTTGATGTCGGCGGCGCGTTTTACCAGTGCGCAGGTTGGACGACCTTCGCCTACAATTTCTTCGGAGCGCACCTCTGAATAGCGGTCTTTTACAAGCTCCTTGAAATAATTAGGTTGGTGCGTTCTCCCTCGCAGACTACAAGGCAACGCATCTCCGTGTCAACGATCTCGAAGTTTTCCTCTGAAAGCTTGTTAATTCCGCTTAAACTCGTAATTTTGCAGCGTAAACCACATAGAAGTCTTTTGGGCTTTGAGGGTGGGTGCAGACATTTTGACAAAAGCGTTTATTTGCGCTTTGTTCTTGACTTACTGAAATTCTCGCAAAATTTCAACCGCTGTCAAGGATAGAGTAGCGATAGATGCCCTTGGATATGTATATACATACATTCGACTTCCAACCGTGAGGTTGGTCGGGTCGGAGGTTTTATTTACATATACAGGCGTGGGCTTCTATGTGTTACTCGTTCGACAGCGATGGGCAATGCGAGAAGCCTCAGTAAGTAGGACGAGTAATAATACGGACACCTACGCTTTTTTTGTATATTTTAATTGCCTTCAGAGGGGTCCAAAGGCCAAATATTCAACTAATATAATGAAGCATCACAAATTTGCTTTCCCATGTAAATGGTTGACTTGCCTTATGGTGCTCATGGCAATCTCTGCTTATGGTGAGACTGTTGTGCCATGTCTGATATTTTCAGGCAACTCCGGCACCAGGCAAAGCCTTGACTTATCCAGGCTCAATCGTATTTCATTCGATGATGATGGGTTTACTGTCTCTTCATCTAATGGTGGCTCAGAAGAAGATGTCAGACTTCTTTATTCTCTCTTCAATCATATAGAGATCGGAGATGATGTGCCAAGTGACGATGCCGCTATCGATGAAAATTTAGTTTCATCAGATTCAAAATTACTCTTTATCTCAGAGGAAAGAAGTCTGAAAATTGAATCTCCATCGACAAATCACTTTGCAGTTGGCATTTTCAATCTCAATGGAGTCTTGGTTGCAACATCAAAAATGTATGCCAATGACAATCTTTCTCTTGAAATGTTATCTCCAGGTGCCTATATTGCTGTGGCGACTGACAGTAAATCAAAGTTGATCTTAAAATTCATAATCCGCTAATCAATCATGAAAAACGAATCAATATATAAGTCGATTATTTTCGGTATTCTTGCACTTTTCGCCTTTGTGGCTTTTGCAAAGCAAGAGAAAGTAATTCAAATATTCAGGAACGGGGAGATTATTCAGGAGTATTCAACCTCAGACATTGATTTCATTGAAGTCAATGATCTGATTCAGGCTCCCGAAAATGTCAATGCATCGGTCTCGAATAACCAGATCACCATTAAATGGAATCCCGTAGAGGGCGCGACATATAACATCGACCGCTCTCCGGACAATGTTAATTTCACATTGCTTGCCTCTAATTTAACAGAACCCACTTTTACTGACACCAAACCTCTGCGTGGGTCAAATTTCTATCGTGTTAAAGCTGTCGTTGGAGATGTGGAGAGTGGATACACGGCTTCAGCCGCAGCGACGCTGACAAGTTCAGATTTGGACAATGGTATCTATCTTGGTGTCAAAGGTTTCAATCAATCGACATACGATTATCCTGTACTAAAACTGTCTGACAGTTCCGTCGAGGGATACCGAAATTTCATAGATGGGCTAACGATGAAAAACGGCACACTCCTTTACTATTCCGTCGAACAAGCCTTAAATGCGATGCAGGCTACTGAGTTGCCCTCAGATATATCAACAGCTGCCATAGTTACTTTCACAGATGGACTTGACCAAGGTTCAATGATGAAAGATGTTCCTTACGATGATGACATGTCATATCTTAATGCTCTGAATCGCCGTATTAAAAACGAAACAGTTTCAGGACAACGCATTACGGCATACTCCATAGGTATAAGGGGAAAAGACGTTAGCGACATCGACATGTTCCGGACCAATCTGGCTAAACTGGCTTCGTCAACTGAAAATGCGGCTGAAGTTACAAGCATGGCAGAGGTAAATGCAAAATTCAAGGAAATTGCAGAACAACTTTCTCAGAGTAATTATATTCAGACGATTAATCTGAAAATGCCTGGTGTTTCCAATGGAACAAAAGTGAGATTTACATTCGATAATGTTAATTCAGGTGATAAATCCCAATTATATATTGAAGGCACATTCAATCTAAAAGAACGATCTCTTGAAAATGTAATATATGTTGGACTGACTTCAACCTCCGGTACTACAATAAAGGGTGTTGTCGATGATATCTTTGTTAATTTTAAATTCGAGGGAGTCCATACCGAGAATAATGTTCTGATAAAAAGTGAATTCACCGACGAATGGACGTTCATCACATCCAACTCTTCATGGCAGATCAACTCCGAATTTGACAAAACGGAAAATTCCGACATCATAACCGAACGTAGTTCTGCGGTCATTATGCTTATTCTCGACTGTTCAAGTTCGCTTGCCGATGACTTCGCAAAAGCGCAAAGCAATGCAAAAGACTTTATCAACACTTTGTATCAAGCTGTAGGCGGTCCTGAAAATCCCGGAGAGCAGGAAGAAACCATCTATTCTACAAAGCCTCAGGATTTATCCGTGGCTATTTGGAAGGATGGCACTCGTTACTATCTTACCT
>CANOUR010000045.1 GCA_947570265.1 uncultured Bacteroidales bacterium
GCACTCCCCTGCGCAACTCAGAACGAGCTTGGTGGCGAGGACGCAAAACAGCTTATCGCCAACGGCGTGATGCTTTGCGCTGAGGTCAGCAACATGGGCTGCACACCCGAAGCTATCGATGCATTCATCGCAGCAAAAGTTCCCTATGCTCCCGGTAAGGCAGTAAACGCCGGCGGTGTGGCTGTATCGGGTCTGGAAATGACTCAGGACGCAGAGCACCTGATGTGGACAGCAGAAGAGGTAGACAAGAAACTCCACCAGATCATGGAGTCGATCCACCACGAATGCGTCAAGTACGGCAAGCAGGCTGACGGCTACATCAACTACATGAAGGGCGCAAACATCGCCGGCTTCATGAAGGTGGCTGACGCTATGCTCGGTCAGGGAATCATCTGATAACCCGTATCCGGAAACAGGATAGAACAAAACTCAATACACAACCTTTGTCAAAGAGGGAAATGCGATGCATTTCCCTCTTTGTTTGTTTTACCACTCCGGTTGTCCGCCACATCGACGAAACCGGGGGATGCCATATGCAATAATATCTTTATCCAGAAGGGATACAGATACATAAATATCAAACTAAGCAGGCCGGCGATTTGTTGTCAATAATGACAGTTGACATCGGACAACTTGAAGACAGCATATGTCGCAACCGATTTGTCCGACATTTGCAACGCATTATTGACTTGAAAAAACTACCGGTATGAAAAAAACGAAAATGCAACACCCCGCAGACTACTATCCCGGCGTGAGCGCCGACATTGCCGACGACAACAAGACCGATAAAAAGGATGTAAAACAAGACATCAAACGACTAAACAACAATCCACGAAACACTGACATGCACATGCCGCAGTGACAGAATGATGGAGTCGGCGTCAGTCAATGGCGCCGATTTTCATTACATCGGCCTCGAAACTTTCACGTGCAATAGCGCGATTGCGCAGCTTGTTGCGATAGGTGTAAATGGTGTATACCGAATAGTTAAGCACCTGAGCGATGCGCGTGCTCTCCTCAATGCCGAGGCGCATGAATGCGAGTATGCGCAGGTCGGTGTTGAGCTTCTCACCCTCCTTGAGCACGATCTGCTGGTCGTCGCGCAGCAGTTTGTTGACGTCGGTGAGAAATGTCGGATAGAGATGCAGAAACGCCTCGTCGAACACTTCGTAGAACTCCTTGCTCTGCTCCTCTACAAATTTGCCCGACTTAGTCAGTTTGTAGAGATCATCAACCTTTCCGGTCGAGATCTTGCGGTGAGCGACCTTGCAGAACTGATTGAGTTTGTCCATATACACCGAACAGAGGTTGAGGAACTGTGAGATGTATATTTCCTTGACACGATTGGCCACACCCAACCGCTCCTTAAGATCGTTGAGCCTCCTCATCTCGCGACGCAGGAACACCATCACCACCACAAGCCCGACGAGCAACACCAGCATGACAGCCAAAATTGCCTGCAGCAACCTCTGGCTGCGTCCAAGTTCTATGGCATGTGCACTCTCGATAAGAGGCATTGACCGGCTCGACTCGAGCACCCGCAGGAGAGCGTTGCATTCAACGGCGTTTCTCAGCGCTATCGACAGATAGCGGTGTGCCCGGCCTATATCCTCGCGGTCAAACATGCGTTTGCCAAGTTCCTGCAATGACGACACTTCGAGAGTGCCACCCTTGAGATCGGATATGGCGGAACGGGTGAGATAATAGAGATATGTGTCGGACTCGCCTCTCTCGCGAGCTATATCAGCGAGGATATGCGTCGCACGGGCATACAGATTGTCATCCTCAGGCAACCGGTTTATCAAGTCGGACAACACCTCCTCGGCCTTGGCATATTCCCTTTTCTTGAAGAAGTATTCGCCCTGATTGAGCTGATGTAAAGCCGACCGAGGGGGCAGATGCGTGAGCAATGCCGTCTGCATTGCGTTGGCTTTGGTGATGATCTGCTCGTAGACCTCGGGATAATCCTTGAAATAGGCGGCCGTGTAGCTGTACATCTGCCGGCCTGCATCGTAGTACAGAGTCTTGAGCGTTGACGGCAGACCGGCGGGATCGATCGCGGCGAACTCACGCTCGCACTCGGCATAAAATCCGGCCAACGGCAAATATGTAAGCCGACGCAGTTTCAAAGCCACTGCCATCGAGTCGAGCCCGAGACCAACCGCCTGATCCATTCCAGCGACGAAATAATATAGCGCCGAATCATTATTGAACGACGCATACTCCCGACCAAGCTTTTCCATAAGGCTGACGCGGGAGACAGCGCCGACAGAGCTGTCGGCCAACGCCGATCTGAGCTGTCGGCCAACGCCGATCTGAGCGAATCGATACGCGCATGGCGGCGGCTCAGATAGCTGTCGCGTATGTTCAGCTCCTTGTCAAGCTCTCGGAGCACATTTCTCACATCGTCAGACGCCACACCTTTTCCATACGCACCCGGAGCTAAGAAAACCAGCGCGCACATCAACAGCGCAGCCTCGATTATCGGTAAACGCAGATTGACCATAAGCGGGAGTTCAAGATAAAACGACAAGCGACCGACCGCACTTCGACCTGTTGCTTATCAAGCACAAAAATACTCATAAGTGCAAGCAAAACAAAATCTATTTGCGCGCCAACCACGAAAAATGCCTAACTTTGCACGAATCTATGACAACCACGCCCCGACCAATCGAACTTCTCGCTCCGGCACGCAACGCTGCAACGGCACGTGCGGCCATATTGCACGGCGCTGATGCAGTGTATATCGGTGCATCGCACCATGGTGCGCGTGCGGCAGCCGGCAACAGCGTGGCCGACATCGCCGCCACAGCCGAACTTGCCCATCTTTACGGGGCACGTGTGTATGTGACGGTCAACACCCTTGTCTACGACAACGAACTGGCCGAGGTTGAGCAACTTGCCAAAGAGCTGTACCGCGCCGGTGTCGACGCGCTGATCGTGCAGGACATGGCGCTGCTGCGGCTCGACCTGCCGCCGATCGCGCTCCACGCAAGCACGCAATGCGACATCCGCACGCCTGAAAAGGCGCGATTTCTTGCCGATGCAGGATTCTCACAGATAGTGCTCGCACGCGAATGCACCCTCGAGGAGACAGCGGCCATAGCCGCCGCCGTGCCCGACACGCCCATCGAGGCATTCTGCCACGGTGCGCTTTGCGTGAGCTACAGCGGCGACTGCCAGGCCAGTTTCGCCACAACAGGCCGCAGCGCCAACCGCGGAGAGTGCGCCCAGATATGCCGTTTGCCCTACGATCTGACGGATCATGCCGGGCGTGTGATTGTCAGGAACCGGCATCTGCTGTCGCTGCGCGATCTCAACCGCTCGGCCGACATCGCCGCGATGCTCGCCGCCGGCGTCAGCTCATTCAAGATCGAAGGCCGCCTGAAAGACGAGGCATATGTCAAGAACACAGTCGCCGCCTACCGTGCCATCATCGACCGCGCCATCGCCGCTGAGCCGCATAACTACCGCAGGCTCTCGGCCGGCACATCGTCGCTGACATTCACACCCGACCTGTCGCGATCGTTCAACCGCGGCTACACACCATATTTCCTCACCTCCGACCCCCGGCAGAAAATGGGCAGCCACCTCTCTCCAAAGAGCACCGGCACAGCAGTCGGGGTGACCACCGCCGCAGTCAAAGCTTCGAGAGAATTCACGGCACGCATCGACACACCGCTCGCCAACGGCGACGGACTCGGATTTTTCGATAACGACGGCCGTTTCACCGGATTCCGGCTCAACACGGCACGCGGCAACCGTCTGTGCGCCGCCACCCTCGTCAGCATTCCGGCCGGAACCACACTCTGGCGCAACCGCGACAAAGCGTGGGACGACACACTGGCAGGCGACACCGCACGCCGCACCATCAGCGTCGACATGACAGTGCGTCAGGCCGGCACAGACCGCATCGCACTCGATCTCACCGACGAGACAGGTGTCAGCATCACCGTCACCGCCGAGTCACCCTCGCAGCAGGCCAAGACCCCGCAGGAGGAAGCACGCCGCCGCACACTCTCCAAGACCGGCGACACAATCTACAGCGTCCGGCAGATCGACGACCGCCTCGGCGACCGGTTCGTGCCGGCATCGGTCATGACAGCGCTGCGCCGCGAGGCCACATCGCTGCTCGACACCACCCGCCTCGCCCGCCACCGGTTCGACAAGCAGCGCGACGAGTCAGGCGATGCCCAAGCCCCCGCCACGCTGACCTATCACGACAACGTGGCCAACGCCATATCGCGCCAGTTCTACACCGACCACGGCGCACGCGACATACAGCCCGCACTCGAGACCGGCTCCACCCCACCGGGCGAGCTCACGGTCATGACCACGCGCTATTGCCTGCGCCGTGAGCTGGGTGCATGCCTCAGAACCCCCTCGGCATCCAAGCTGCCACGGCAACTGATGCTCAAAGCCCCCGGCATCACGTTCAGACTCGATTTCGACTGCCGCGACTGCCGCATGAAAGTGATCAAAACAAACGAAAAACCTTGATATATATGACTAAACCACGCATCTTAGTGACCGGAGGAACCGGCTACATAGGCTCGCACACCGTAGTCGAGCTTCAACAGGCAGGCTATCCTGTGGTGATCATCGACAACCTCTCCAACAGCAACCGTGAAGTGCTCGACGGCATCGAGCGCATAACCGGCACACGACCCGACTTCGTCGAAGGCGACTGCACCGACATCGCCACCCTGCGCCAGCTGTTCGCCGACTACAGCGACATCAAAGGCATCATCAATTTCGCCGCATCGAAAGCTGTCGGCGAGAGCGTCGAGAAGCCGCTGATGTACTACCGCAACAATCTCGACACACTCATCAACCTTCTCGATCTGATGGCTCCCAACGGAGTCGAGGGCATCGTGTTCTCGTCGTCATGCACCGTCTACGGCGAGCCCGACATCAACCCCGTGACCGAGAACACCCCCATCAAGAAAGCCACCTCGCCCTACGGCAACACCAAGCAGATCTCGGAAGACATCATCACCGACTTCATCCACTCCGGAGCGCCGGTGAAGAGCGTGATCCTGCGCTACTTCAACCCCGTCGGCGCACACCCGTCGTCGGAGATCGGCGAACTCCCCAACGGCGTGCCCAACAACCTTGTGCCCTATCTCACGCAGACAGCCATGGGCATACGCAAAGAGCTGAGCGTGTTCGGCGACGACTACGACACCCCCGACGGCAGCTGCATCCGCGACTTCATCGACGTTGTCGATCTGGCCAAGGCACATGTCACAGCCATCGGGCGCATGCTGTCGGGCAAAAGCGAGTCGGCCATCGAGATCTTCAACCTCGGCACAGGCCGCGGTGTGTCGGTGCTCGAGCTGATCGATGCCTTCGAGAGCGCCACCGGCGTGAAAGTGCCCCACCGCATAGCGCCCCGCCGCGCCGGCGACATCGAGAAAGTGTGGGCCGACCCTACCCGCGCCAACACCATCCTGGGCTGGAAGGCCGACACTCCGATAGCCGACACCATGCTCAACGCATGGCACTGGCAGCAACGGCTGCGCCAGCGCGGCATCATGTGATCACACTCCGATCCGACAGCACGCGCCGCGCCACGACAACCAATTGCCAACGAAACAGCGCGGCATGCTTACGGATTGTCACACATGCTGCATAACACCTTTTTAAAATGCGCCATTGCTGACCACGGTGGCGCATTTTTTTGTAAATTTGCCGCAAATCGCACACATTATCCATTTATTGCAATGGCCAAAATAGTATCAAAGGAACATTTTTCCGAACACGTGGTGAAACTCGTGGTTGAAGCGCCCATGATCGCGCGCTCGCGCCGTGCGGGTCACTTCGTGATTGTCCGCGCCACAGAAGGTGGCGAACGCATCCCCTTGACAATCGCCGATGCCGACATCGAGGCCGGCACGGTGACTCTCGTAATCCAGGAGGTCGGTGTGTCAACAAAAAAAATCTGCGCCCTCGAACCGGGTCAGGAGCTTGCCGACATCGTAGGCCCGCTCGGCCAGGCCACCCACATCGAAAAGGTGGGCACCGTGGTGTGCTGCGGCGGTGGCGTCGGAGTGGCTCCCCTGCTGCCTATCATCAAAGCCATGAAACAGGCCGGCAACCGCGTGGTGACAGTGCTCGCCGCCCGCACCGCCGATCTGGTGATCCTCGAGGACGAGGTGGCTCCCTGGAGCGACGAGGTGATCATCATGACCGACGACGGCTCGCGCGGCCAGAAGGGACTGGTGACCAACGGCGTCGAGGAAGTCATCAAGCGTGAGAAAGTCGACCTTGTCGTGACCATCGGCCCTGCCGTGATGATGAAGTTCGTGGCCAAGCTCACCGAAGGCTACAACATCCCCACCATGTGCTCGCTCAACACCATCATGGTCGACGGCACAGGCATGTGCGGCGCCTGCCGCGTCACTGTCGATGGCAAAACCCGCTTCGTATGCATCGAGGGCCCGGAATTCGACGCCCACAAAGTCGACTTCGACGAAATGATGTCGCGTCTCAAATCCTACAACTGATCATCCATGGAAAACTGCAACTGCAACACTCATAAATCACTTGCACCGCGCGACGCCGAATGGCGCGACGAACTGCGCCGTGCCCTCCCGGCCAAAGACCGCATGGCCATTCCCCGCGTGAAGATGCGCGAACTCGATCCGGCCGACCGTCTGGCCAACCCCACCGCCGAAGTCAACATGGGACTCACAGCTGAACAGGCCGTGCAGGAAGCCACCCGCTGTCTCGACTGCCCCAACCCCGGCTGCGTGAGCGGATGCCCCGTGTCGATCGACATCCCCGGATTCATCAAGAACATACAGCGCGGCGAGCTCGGCGAAGCCGCCCGCGTGCTCCGCTCGACCAGCGCCCTGCCCGCCGTGTGCGGCCGCGTGTGCCCCCAGGAGAAACAGTGTGAGTCGAAGTGTATCTACCACAAGAGCAAGCGCGAGCCAGTGGCCATAGGCTATCTCGAGCGCTTCGCAGCCGATGCGGCCGCCAAGTCAGCGCCCGCCGCTGCGGCCACACCCGCCAAGGATGCCACCCGCATCGCCGTGATCGGCTCGGGTCCCGCTGGACTAAGTTTTGCCGGCGATATGGCAGCCAAAGGCTATGCCGTGACAGTGTTCGAGGCGCTCCACGAGATCGGCGGAGTGCTCAAATACGGCATTCCCGAATTCCGTCTGCCCAACTCGATCGTCGACGGCGAGATCGATGCCCTGCGTGCGCTCGGCGTCGAATTTCTGCGCGACGTGGTTGTCGGCAAGACCATCTCGCTCGACGATCTGCGCGAAATGGGCTTTGAAGGTGTCTTCGTCGGTTCCGGAGCAGGTCTGCCCCGCTTCATGGGCATCCCCGGCGAGAACCTTGTCGGCGTGATGTCGTGCAACGAATATCTGACCCGCATCAACCTCATGGGCGCCGGACGCGAAAACTCCGACACCCCCGTGATGACCGGCAAGCGCGTGGCCGTGATCGGTGGCGGCAACACCGCCATGGACGCCGTGCGCACCGCCCGCCGCATGGGAGCGGAGGCAATGGTGGTCTACCGCCGCAGCCTCGAGGAGATGCCCGCACGCGTCGAGGAAGTGCACCACGCACGTCAGGAAGGTGTCGAATTCATGACACTCCACAACCCGCTCGAATATCTCGCTGACGAAAAAGGCCGCGTGCGCGCCATGATTCTCCAGCGCATGGAGCTCGGCGAACCCGACGAGAGCGGCCGCCGCAGCCCGGTGGCTGTCGAGGGCGCGGTCGAGGAGATACCCGTCGACCTGGTGATCGTGTCGGTCGGCGTGTCGCCCAACCCGCTTATTCCCAACTCAGTCGAAGGTCTCGACGTGTCGCGCCGAGGCACCATCGTGGTCAATGACGACACCATGGAGTCGTCGATACCGATGCTCTACGCCGGCGGCGACATCGTGCGCGGCGGTGCAACCGTGATTCTCGCCATGGGCGACGGACGCCGCGCCGCATGCGCGATGGACGAGGCCATGCGTGCCCGCAAGTCAAACAACAAATGAACCGTCATACCACCCTGCATATGAAAAAATATCTGATATTCGGAGCCGCCATGATGGCAGCGCTCCCCTCGATAGCCGACGACGGCATAGTAGTGCCCGACTCCACAGGCTTCAAATTCACCGATGTGACACTCGTCAAAACCGGCCCGGTCAAGGATCAGAACAAGAGCGGCACATGCTGGTGCTTTGCCTCGACATCGTTTCTTGAGGACGAGATCCGCCGCAAGACCGGCAAGGAGATCGACCTGAGCGAGATGTTCACCGTGCGCCACTGCTACGGCGACAAGGCCGACCGCTTCGTGCGCCTCTACGGCGAGAGCAACTTCGCTGCCGGCGGATCGGTTGTCGACGTCAACTATGTGTGGGATCGCTACGGAGCCATGCCCGAGGAAGCCTACCGCGGACTCGAGTACGGCGAGGAAAAGCACGACCACTATGAGCTCGACGCCGCTCTGAGCGCCTATCTCAAGGCCATCGTGTCGAAGCCCTCGAGCAAGAAGACCCTCACCACCGCGTGGCGCAAGGGCATCGACGGCATCCTCGACGCCTATCTGGGCGAAGTGCCCGAGACATTCGTGTATGAGGGCAAGACCTACACCCCCCGCTCATTTGCCGACGCTCTCGGCCTCAACATGAACGACTACATCACCATCACATCGTTCACCCACCACCCCATGTACAAGCCCTTCTCGCTCGAAGTGCCCGACAACTGGCTCAACGCCCCCCACTACAACGTGCCTCTCGAAGAGATGAAGGCCGTGGTCGACAATGCGCTCGACAAAGGCTACTCGCTCGTGTGGGCTGCCGACGTCAGCGAGGGCGGATTCAAATGGCGCGAAGGATATGCCAACATGCCCAAGGAGAAAAACGCCGACGACATGGACGGCACCGAGCTGTTGCGCTGGGTGCAGCTCAGCGACAGCGACCGCGAGAAGCAGAAGTTTGAGGCCAAAGGCCCGGTTGAGGAGATCACTGTCACTCCCGAGCTGCGCCAGCAGATGTTTGACCGTCAGGAAACAACCGACGACCATGGCATGGTGATCGTCGGACGCGCCACCGATCAGGAGGGCAACCGCTACTACAAAGTGAAAAACTCGTGGGACACCAACCAGATCTACGGCGGCTACTTCTATGTATCCGAGCCCTACTTCCTGGCCAAGACTCTCTCGGTGATGCTCAACCGCGAGGGCGTTCCCGCCAAGACCCTCAAGGCTCTCGGCCTCTGACACTCCGATTTTAACATATCGACCCGCATAATTGAGTCCCGCCCCACCAGAGGCGGGACTCCTTATTTTGTCCAATCATTCATTTTTTCTCAAATTGTTTGAAACTTTTATCAAAATTATCATTACTTTTGCCCCATCGCATCAAAATGTTTTAATTTACCAACAATTATCGTTAACATGAAGAAATCTTACGCATTTCTGCTTACCATGCTCATTGGGCTGATGGGGTTCAGCGCGCAGGCTCTGCGCACGACCAACCTGCATCTGTCGCAGGGCAGCGCGGCCGTGCTGATGACCTACGTCTACGCCCAAGGCGACTATGTGTTCAAGCAGAGCCTCAACGAAGGCGACAACATCATCGAACTGGCCGACTACTCATATGTCTATCTCTTTCCCGCTCCGGGAGTGGAGACAATCTCGGTTGACCCCGAGGACAACTGTGTGTACCGCTCGGGAGCCGGCACGGAGCAATACACAATCATGGCCGGTTACTCGCTGAAGGAAAAATACACCGTCACCACCTCGGGCGGCCAGGTGTCGAAACCCGCCACCGTCATCACCCTCGCCCCCGGCTCGCAGGCGCAGGTGCTCGAGCTCAACGAGCGCACCTATGAATACACCGTCCACGCCGATCTCGCCGAGGGCAGCAACACCGTCGAGTTTGAGATGGAATCGACGGCCGTGCCCGGCACTGTGCCTTTCTACTATCTCTGCGGCAAAGACGGCTATATCCTCGACCGCGTCACCGACGCCGACGGCAATGAAGTGAGCCTCAAGGAAAACTCCGAGCTGGGCACATACATCGAGCTGACGGCATTCACCTACCTGCCCGCCTACAGCGTCACCACCAAAGAGCGTCCCATCCCCGAGGGCGACCCCACATTCATCCTCGCCGACGGCAGCCGCGCCTACTGGCAGCTGATGAGCGGCGGCACACGCCACACGCTCACACCCGGCAACAACTATGCCACCCTCGGCGCTTTCGACATCATACGCGTCTATCCGGTTGACGGCCACCACTACACATCGTTCACCGACGCCACCGGCGCCGCCATGACTGTCAACACCAACGGATATGTCGAGATCAACGCAAGCTACAACTTCAAGCCCCCCTACCGCATCACCACCGTGGCCAACGAAGGGCCCGACCCCACATTCACCATCGACATCGACGATCCCGATGCCGTCGAATGCGCTTTCTTCCCCTCCTACAAGACCATATCGCTGCGCGCGGGCGTCAACACCATCACATTCAACGAATATGGCGAACGCCGCATACAGCTCGCCACAAAGGGCATGTCATACACACCGTTCTATTCGGTGACGGTCAACGGCGTCGAAGAGCCTTCGAGCTACGAGCACTTCATCGACGTCACCGACGGCATGCAGATCGTGGCACGCGTGAACTATCCCCAGGACACCGAATACACCTACACCCTCGCCTATTCTGACCAGGCCGACGACTTCTGGACTGGCATCGAGGTCGACGGACAGCCCTTGCTACCCGAAGGCAACACATTCAAGGCCAAGGCCGGCGCCAAGGTGGCTCTCTACAACATCGACGCGACCGACTGGGTGATCAACTCGATAACACTGCCCAACGGCAGCCGCCACACACGCATCGCCGACCCCTACACTCCGCTGACGTTCACCGCCACGGCCGACGGCACCATCAGTGTCGACGCACGCCGCGCCGTCACGCTCAATGTCACGCTCAACATTGTCTCGGGCGCTGAAAAAATCAAGGTGATCAACGGCAACTTCAACACCGGCCGCGAGCTGCGCAACCTTGTCAACGGCACAAACGCCGTCACCATCAAGGACAATGTCGACTATCTCGTGGTGCGCCATCTCGAGGAGGGGGGCATCATCAGCTCGATCACCTACACGGCCGCGCCCGGCGAGGAGCTTAAGGCCGCCGAGTTCAACGGCTACTTCAACTACTACACCGTCAACGGTCTGCGCGACGGCGCCGTGGTCAACATCATCGCCGGCGACGAAGACTATGCCAACACCTGCTCATTCTTCATCGACAACGCCGAGGGCGTGACATTCCGCGCCGAAGCAGGCCGCTCGTTCACACTCGCCGACGGCAACAACACCATCATATTCAACGAATCGGAGAACGGCGCGAAAGGTTTTGCCATCGAGGGTCTGCCTGAGACGGCACGCCTGTGGTGCAACGGCGTCGAGGCCGACGACCCCACCCATGTGCGTCTGGCGCAGGATGGCGTCTATCGCCTCTACACTGCCGCAGCAGCTACCTATGCCGTCACATTCGATGTGTTTGACGGCTACGCCGCCACCGGCGTCACCCTCGACGGACAGGCCGTGGCATCGGTTGCCGAGCCTATCGAAGCCCCCGAGGGAGCCGTGATCAGCTTCGGCCTTACCACACCCGAAGGCGCCCTGCCCTACGCCGCTGCCAACGGCGACGAGCTTTCGCCCGACACCGACGGCACGTACACCATCACCGTCACCGCCGACACCGTGATCACCATCGGCACGGAGACCGACAGCATCGACACAATCACGGCAGCCGACAGCAATGACGGCGCCACCTACTTCGACCTCACCGGCCGACGCATCGACGCATCGCGCGTGGCAGCCGGCATCTATGTCAGAGTGGCAGCCGACGGCTCTGTCGCCAAAGTGGCCGTGAAATAATCGCCCGCCACACCGCATCATTCAGCCTCCGCGCCCACGCCGGCGCGGGGGCTTTTTGTTAAAAATGTGCTGACAAACATATTAATCGGCGAAAATTTATGCACGAATGGTCGGCTTTTCGCGAGTTTTTTCATATATTCGCGCATTATTCATCAAATACATTCTTTTTTTATTCACCATTCTTTAATTTTAATTAACCATTTTATGAAAAAACAGTACACATTCCTACTGGTGGCGCTGTTGAGCATGCTTGGGTTCAGTGCGAACGCCGGCATTGCTTTTCATGTGAAACCGGAAGGAGCTGTCGTCCAGATAAAGGACGGTAGCAACCAAACTGTTGCGACCCTGCAACCGGGCGACAATGATGTCGACCTGGCGAACTGGACGCCTTATTACATCGTGCCCGGTGACGGCCAGTCTCTCACCGAAGTCCTTAACCGCGACGGAGCAGCTCAGGATCTCGCAGAAGACGCAGCATGGTCAGAGACTAACTACTGCGTGATTTCTCCGAGCAGCTTCTATTTAAACGACTACACCATCACCACCGATGGTGGTAAAAGCGAACCGGTTGCTGAAGGCGTGTCGTTCACACTTGAGAACGGAACGGCTAAGATCTACATCGACTCGTATTCTGACCCCACATTCGTCACCGATCTCACTGCAGGACAGACTACCACACTCGATCTCATATCGGGCAAAAATTATGCTATCGTAGCTGGTGATGGCCTGACTCTGACCGCAATTGACTCTGAAGGAAACTCCGCATGGGTCAACGAACCCGAATGGGGTAGCTACGGAGCTTACTATGTAACAGTTCCTGCTTATCAGACCAATACATACACCATCTCTACAAAAACCGCACCCGTAAAGAAAGATAACTACGACGTTACCTTCGAGCTTCCTAACGGCGGCTCATTCATGGTGTTCTACTATGACATGAACAATGGCTGGGCAAGGGTTGATCTGGCGACAGACGTTACCAATGGAACCGTCCTCACTCTTCCCGCAAACAACAGCTATACATGCCAACCCAACGATGGCTATGAATTTGTAGGAGTAACAGATGCTGATGGCGCAACCGTTACCCTTGAATCATGGAACACTCCTGCGACTTTCACAGTCAACACATCGACTGTACCTTCCGAGAAATTTATTGTCGACATGAAGTCGAACGCTCCCGTGCAGACCGGTGTCAACTTCTACGTTGAGGAAGGTTGCCAGGCAATTCTCTGGAACTATCGCAAATGGACTAAGGTGCAAGATCTCGCCACCGGCGACAACTTCGTCACCCTCGAGGACGCTCCCGCCAACAGCTATGTGGTCATTGGCGTAGGCATCCAGAACGTCGATGAATTCAGCGTTGTTGCCGAAGACGGCACCGCACTTGGCATCAATCCGTTTGACAGCGAACTTGGCGGCGTTTCTACCAAAACAATAACCAAGGCTGCCGCATCGACCAAATATACCATCAAGAAAGTAGAATCCACTGTTGTAGCAGGTTACAAGACCGTGATCAACGTTGCTGCCGGCACAAAAGTGCGTGGCCGCTATCAGGACATGACCACCTACAACTGGGTATATGTCGATCTCAATGAAGGCGCCAACAATGTTGAGGTGCCAACAAGCATCGTTGACTTCCGCATCGAGCTTCTGAACAGCGACGATGCAGCTAACACCACTATGGTGACCAACACCGGCGCTCAGCTTGAGCAGAAATATCAGTCGTTCCAGCAGTATTACTACTACCTGCTCGATCCCGCGGAATTCGCACAGAGCTACACCGTAGAGACCAAGACTGCTGCTCCCGCCGGCTACACAGTGAAATTCACTGCCGTTGGCGGCGATGTTGACCTGCGCGGCTATGTACCCGATCAGGGCACAATCACTCTCAAGACTGTCAACCCCGGCACTCCCCTCGACTATGACCTCGAAGCTGACGACTGCATCTATATCTACGCAGCCGAAGGCTATGAACTCGTAAGCGTCACCGACGCCGACGGAAATGCAATGACCCTCGACCAGACAAACGGCGTTTACTGCTATGAGCTCGATTGCGAGGCTGCCGCTCCGTCATCGGCCTACACCGTGACCGTGAAAGCCCCCAAGGCCGACGGCACTGTCTTTAATGTGGCTCAGGGCAGCAAGGCTGAACTCAAGATCCTCAACTGGACAACCTATGGCTACGATCTCGTTGAAACCCTCAATGAGGGCGAAAACATCGTGAAACTCAACAACGATGAAATGTATGCTGTGTTCGCAGCAGCCGGAAACGCTCTCGTTTCTGTGACTGACGCCGAAGGCAACGCTCTCAAGCTCACAGCTTCTGGCGAAGACCAGATCGCTCAGATCTCTACAATGGATGCCACCCCGTCGGCATCTTACACCATCGTCACCGAGGCCACAGCAGCTCCCGCTGATGTGTTCACCGTGATCGTCGACGACGCATCGAAGGTGTATATGTCTTCCAACTGGAAGAAGATCGAACTTACTGACGGAGTGAACGAACTCGATCCTGCAACACTCACCGCCGGTCTCAGCATCTCAGGCATCCAATGTACGCTCTACACTGTCACACTCGACGGCGTGGCTCTCGTTCCGGAGTGGGGAGTGTTCAATGTAGCTACTCCCGAGGCTGGTCAGGTGCTCGACATCAAGGCCAACTACCCCGACGAAGACTGGACAGTAAACTTCGTCTTCACCGACGCTGCCACCAGTGGCATGATAACCCGTGCGGCTATCGAGAAACTTGAAGGTGGTGAATCCATTTACACCGATGTGCCCATCGTAAACAACTCGATCACCGTTAAAGCCGGCAGCAACATTGCGCTTTGGGCAACTGATCCCGACAACTACATTGTCAGCTCAGTAACAGCTCCCGACGGATCGGCTCTCACCTGGGCAAACTTCGCAACAGAACCCGGAAAAGAACCTTGGCCCAACATCAACTTTACGGTAAACAAGACAGGCGACCTGAAAATCGATGCCAAAGTAAAACAGGAAACGGTCAACGTCACCTTCAACATCACCGGCGACCCCGCTGACGTTTCGATCACCTATGGCGATCCTGCAGCTTACACAAACTTCACAAGCGTGCCTAACCTCAAGACCGGTGTCAACACCGTGACCATGACCGAAGGCTGGGGCGTACGCCTGAGCGGCGATGCTGTCAAGAGCGTATCGTTCAAGAAAGACGCAGCTGCGTCACTCGAAAATGTGATCCAGTCAACCTATGACATGACATGGTATGCCGGTCCGTTCTCCGAAGGCGGTGAGATCAACATCGAGATCGAAAGCGCAGTGACACCTGATCCCGAGACATTTGACATCACTGTCACTGTCAACAACCCCGATGAGGTGAAACTCTACACCTATTACTCGTATTACACTCCCGAACGCAACGTGGAACTCGAATGCAACCTCGTAGCAGGTGTGAATACCGTCAAGGTTCCTGTTGAACAGGGCCGCGACTGGGTTCAGCTCACCGTTGCAGGCGCTACACACGAAAGCGTGATCAACAGCGTGAAATCACGCAACGACGCCACATCTGAATGGACGAACGTTTCAGAGGACTACCCCAATGCTTATGTTGTCTTCGTTAAAGCAGGTACAGAGCTTGATATCGACGCCGAGGGCGTAAGCTACGACAGCAGCTGCACAGTTTACACTGATCTGGGCGGCAACTACCAGTTCACTCTCACATCGGCAAATGGTCGCAAGATCACCCTCGTGGGCGGCGACAACACCGTTTACTTCAACGCCGACGAAAACCCCTTCACCCTTGAATGCGGCAACCGCGAACTGGCTATCTATGTCGATGGTGAACTCCAGACCGGCAACACCATCACCCTCACCGAGGGCGCTCTCGTGAAGGCATTCGCCGGCACGTCAACCCCCGTGAAGGTCGACTTCGTGATCAACGCTCTGACAGTTGAAAGCAACGACTTCAAGGTTGTCAACGTCAAACTCGACGGACGCACCGACGTAACCGATCTCAGCAAGCCTGTTGAAATGCTCCCCGGCACCACAGTGACATTCGAGATCGAAGCTCCGGAAGATGTCACCTACACCGTCACCTATGGTGAGGATACACTGACCCCCAACGCCGAAGGTGTCTACACCATCTGGCCCCGCGAAGACTCGAACGTGAAGATCGACTACACAGTTGCAGTTGAACTCGCTCTGTTCCTCGAAGTGACCAACGGCGAAAACGTTGAGAATGTAGAGATGACCGAGGCTGAGGGTCTGTGGACCGTGAAACTCGAATCGCTCTCAGGATCGTTCCGCATCACAAGCAACGACAACAGCGTCGACCTCGGATCTAACGGCAAGGAAGTAGAGCTCGGAGTGCCCTACACCGCCCGCAGCAAAGCAGAACAGGGCATGACCCTCGCATGCGGCGCAGCAACCGACGTCACTGTGACTGTCGATCCCGCTACACGCAAGGTGACCGTCGAAGGCACAACCGGCATCGAAAGCATCTCGGTTGACCAGCTCGACATGGACGCTCTCTACTTCGACCTCGCAGGCCGTCGCATCGCAGCCCGCAACGTTGTCAACGGATTCTACATCCAGGTTGCCAACGGCGTAGCCCGCAAGATCGCAGTGAAGTGATAGCCCCATAGCTATAACACATCAATCCTATGATAAGAGTCCCCGCATCTGACCGATGCGGGGACTCTCGCATAAAATCACTACCTTTGCCGCATGATGATGACGACACTTGACAACGACACAATCTGCGCCATATCGACCCCGCCGGGCACCGGAGGCATCGCCATGGTGCGCGTGGCCGGCCCCGGGGCTATCGACGCCGTGGCATCGCTGTGGCGCGGCACCGACCTGAGAAAAGCCGCGTCACACACAGCCCATCTGGGCACGATCACAGATCCCGGCAGCGGCGAACCGGTGGATCAGGCCGTGGCCACCGTCTACCGCGCTCCCCGCTCCTACACCGGCGACGACACGGTGGAACTGAGCCTACACGGATCGGTGTGGGTGCAGCGCGAAGTCATCAGACTGCTATGCGCCATCCCCGGAGTGCGCACCGCCGATCCCGGCGAATTCACCCGGCGCGCATACGCATCGGGGCGCATCGACCTCGCCCAGGCCGAAGCAGTGGCCGACATCATCGGCTCGCGCTCACGCGCCGAAGCCCGGCTGGCAATGAGTCAGCTGCGCGGGTCGTTCTCGAAAGGCATCGGCCGGCTGCGCACGTCGCTGCTCGAACTGGCATCGCTGCTCGAACTCGAGCTCGACTTTTCGGAAGAAGATGTGGAATTTGCCTCACGCACCCGACTGCGGCAGCTCGCAGAGCAAGTGAGCGGCAATCTCGAAAGTCTCCACGCATCATATGCCTCGGGACACGCCATAAAAGAAGGCATACCCGTGGCCATCATCGGAGCCACCAATGCCGGCAAATCATCGCTGCTCAACGCACTCGTGGGCGACGAACGTGCCATCGTAAGCCCCATACACGGCACCACACGCGACATCGTCGAGGACACCATAACCCTCGGCGACTACATACTGCGCCTGATGGACACCGCCGGCCTGCGCGACACCACCGACCCGATCGAAGCCATCGGCATAGCCCGCTCCCGCGCCGCCGCCGACCGCGCCGCCCTCATCCTCCACGTCACCGACGCCACCGAAAGCCCCAACCACCCCCACAAAGCCGAAGCCGCCAAATGCGATAGCGAGCCAACCCGCAAAAGCGAAGCCGAAGCCGAAGCCGAGCCAACCCGCAAATGCGATGGCGAAGCCCAGCCCAACGCCACCCCGATAATCCAAGTCATAAACAAAATAGACCTCCTCCCCCACCCCTACGAAACCGCCAACAAAAGCGATGGCGTAGCCGAGCCCCACCCCCGCAAAAGCGATGGCGAAGCCGAGCCACACCCCCGCGATAGCGATGGCGAAGCCGAGCCCCATCCCCGCAAATGCGATGGCAAAGCCGAGCCAACCCGCAGATGCCTTACAAGCGCAAAAACCGGTCAAGGCATAGAGACACTACGACAGACCATATTGGAGACAATCGAACGTCGAATAGCAATAGGAACGAACCCCGACATGATTGTGACAAACGAACGGCAGGCAAACGCATTGCACCAAGCCGCACAATCGGCACAGAGAATAGTGGAAGCACTCGATAACGGGCTCCCCGGAGACCTAATCGCTCAAGACCTCCGCGAAACACTCCACCACCTCGGCGAAATCACCGGCGAGATCACCACCCCAGAAATCCTGACAACCATCTTCACCCGCTTCTGCATCGGAAAATGACAGAATAGTCACAAACCATCACAAATCATCAC
>CANOUR010000046.1 GCA_947570265.1 uncultured Bacteroidales bacterium
ACCCTCACAGGCGGAACCAGAATCCGACGTGCTACCATTACACCACAAGGCAAAGTTCTCTTGTCTTTCGACAGTGCAAAGGTAAGGCTAATTTTTAATTCTGCAAAATTTTTACCAACTTTTTTCTGACGCACAACTCAAATTCCTTGCCATCATCGCGTATTGGCTGCAGCAAATGAGTGATTTTTAAAAATATAACCTTTTTCGATATTTCTTTCAAGGCGACTCCGACCCGATAAGTCAGAAGTCATCTTGACTTCAGTTTCTATGATATCTCAATCATGAGCATGGTGAAAATCCCTGCGATAAGAGCGTAGGTCGCAGGCTTTTCATAACCGTGAGCGTGTGTCTCCGGCATCATCTCGTCGCTTATCACATAAAGCATCGCACCACCTGCCAGACCGAGAAGCGCCGGAAGCAGCAGCGCCGACACGTCGCCAAGCAACCAACCGGCATACACTCCCACCACCTCAAGCATCGCCACAGCAAGCGATATAGCTATCACACGCCACAATTTCACCCCTATGAGCATCAATGGCGTCACCACCACCATGCCCTCCGGTATATTTTGCAGACCGATAGTAATCGCCATTGCCACGGCATTGTGATAGCTCGTACCCTCGAAAGCGATACCCGCGGCCACCCCCTCCGGAAACTTATGGATTGCAATGGCCAGCACAAACATCAATATGCGGTTGGCGCTGTTATCCTCGCCCCGGTGCTTCTCTATGTCGAGACCCGAAAGGCGATGAAGATGCGGAGTGAAATAGTCAATCATGCCCACCAGTGCAACTCCGGCAGCCACACCCAAAGCCACCTGCCAGCACCCGGCCACGCCCGTAGCGTCGATAGCCGGCATCAGCAGGCACACGATTGATGCCGCAAGCATCATACCGGCACAATACCCCAGCAATATATCGTTCCACCTGTGGGGAATGCGCCGTAGCACCATACCGACCACCGAGCCGGCGATAGAGGCCAGAGCAAGTCCGGCCGCACATATCATCACACTGTTGGCGTCCATCTGCTCAGATCGAACGCGTCACAGACCATGCCCACGCACGCAAGCCCAACCGCGGCGTGGCGTCATCGATTGCTTTGAGAGCTTTCATCACCGTGTCGAGCTTTTCATCTTCGACCACAGTGATTATCGCCGACGACATCGAAGGCCAGGCATGCGAGCCATAGTGAGGCTCGCCGGTCTTGCTGCCACGGCCCTTCACCTGGTCAAACGATGTGAATCCGCGGCACGACAACCGCTCGAGCGTAGTGACAATCCGCTCATAGTGTGCCTGATCAAAGGCTATGAATATAGCGTGCATTTATTTCTTATTAAGTGATAACGCATGTTTCTTACGCTGACGGCGTATGCCGTTGTAGGCAAAGATGCAATACAGTGCAGGGACGAACAGCAGTGTCAGAATTGTCGAGAATGTCAGACCACCGATCACAGCCACGCCCATCGGACGCCACATCTCGGCACCCTGACCCGAACCCACAGCCATCGGCACCATGCCGAGAATGGTTGTCAAC
The DNA here is from genome assembly GCA_947570265.1 of uncultured Bacteroidales bacterium. Lineage (GTDB taxonomy): Bacteria > Bacteroidota > Bacteroidia > Bacteroidales > Muribaculaceae > CAG-1031. The sequence goes on from CANOUR010000046.1 coordinate 1,534, forward strand.
GAAGTCATGAGCACCGGTCGCAGACGCGACATACCGCCATCGACCACCGACCGCCGCACGGCCATACCTCGCTCACGGTTGAGCGTGATGTAGTCGATGAGCACGATACCGTTCTTCACCACGATACCGATAAGCATGATAGCGCCGATCATACTCATCACATTGAGCGTATGACCCGCCAGATACAGCATGATGAACACACCCGAGAATGCAAACAGCAACGATGTCATGATGATCGCCGGATAAGTATAGCTTTCAAACTGAGCAGCCATCACGATATACACGAGAATGACAATCAGCAACGCAAGCGTGAGCAGATCTGAGAACGAATCCTGCTGATCCTCATACGATCCGGCAAGCTCGATATTGATGCCCACCGGCAAATCCATCTTGTCAATCTCGGCAAGCGACTGAGCCACGACATCGCTCATCGGCACACCGCTCACCACAGTGCTCACCGTCACTATACGCTCGCGATCCTTGCGCTCAATAGTCGGAGGCGTGAAACGCTCCACCACCGTGCCGACATCGCGCACTCTCACGGCCTGGCCACCTGTGCCATAAAGCAGTATATTCTCTATATCCTCGATCGACGTGCGCGACTCCGGCGCATACATCACCTTGATGTCATACTCCTCGCCATCCTCGCGGAACTGGCTCGTCAGGCTACCGTTGATACGGTTTCGCAAAGCCGTCGCCGCGGTCTGGAGATTCATACCGTAAAGCGCCAGTTTGCGACGGTCGAAATCAACCTGATATTCGGGCTGGTAATCTGCTCGCGACACAGTCACGTCGGCCGTACCCTTTATACCCTCAAGCACCTTCACGAGCTTTGCGGCAGCCTCGTCAGTCTGATCGAAGTCATAGCCATAGACCTCATAGTCGATCGTCTGCTGGCCGCTCATCGATCCGCCGCGCATACCACCTACGTTTACCTGTGCCTTTTTAAACTCAGGATGCTTCTTAAGGTCGGCACGCATCATGTCGGCTATCTCCACAATGCCACGGTCGCGGTCGCCCGGATCGGTCAATCGTATATTCATCGATATTATATGCGGGCCATTGTCCTGCAACGAAGCAAACGTATTGTCACTCGACGCCGTACCGGTGGTATAGTTGAGCACCAATATCTCGGGATATTTCTCCCGCCATTCCTCAGCCAGACGCAACGATGCCTCTTTCGCTATCTCGACACGCGTGCCTATGGGCATCTCGAGACTGACTCCCAGACGCGCATCGTCGGCTGTCGGGAAAAATTCCGTACCCACCTGCTTGACCAGCCACAACGATCCGACAAAGATCACCATACACACCGCGATAGTCGTCGTCTTATGTCCAACGACAGCCGTAAGCAACTTGCCATATGCACGGTCAAGCCAATCCAGAGCACTGTTCACAGGCGTGAAAAGCACCTTATAAATCTTTCCATGCTTCACATCCTTGCGCAGCAACAGCGAGCACAGCATCGGAGTGAGCGACAGCGCGCAAGTGGTCGATATGATCATCATGATGGTCACCATCCAGCCAAGCTGGCGGAAAAGCACACCGGTCATGCCCGTTACAAGGGTGAGCGGAAAAAACACCGCTATAAGGGTCAATGTCGATGCTATAACCGATATCGCCACCTCATTCGTGCCGTGCACTGCCGCCTGCTTCGGATCGGCGCCCCGCTCGATATGTGTCGTCACATTCTCGAGCACCACGATAGCGTCATCCACCACCATACCGATCGATATCGACAACGCCGACAACGACACTATGTTGAGCGTGTTGCCTGTCATTGCCAGATAAATGAACGAGGCAATGAGCGACAACGGTATGGTGATGACGATGATCAGTGTCGCACGCCAGCGTCCCAGAAACGCGAACACCACGATCACCACAAAGAGCAGCGCATATCCCACAGTCTCAACAAGAGAGGCTATCGTATTGCGTATATTGTCGCTGGTGTCCACAATGATTCCGAGCTTCACGTCACTCGGCAGTCTCTTCTGCAACTGCGGCAGCATCTTCAGCACCTTGTTGGATATCTCAACCGAGTTGGCGCCGCTCTGCTTCTGTATGACAATCATCGCACCCTGGCGACCGTCGTTGAACGTTTCCTGCGCACGCTCCTCAAGCGAGTCATCCACACGTGCTATATCACTCAGATACACATTGCGACCATTGTACGATCCAACAACGATATTTTTCATCTGATCGCTGTCGGTAAACTCGCCCTGCACTCTCAGCGTGTACGTGTCGCTTCCGATATCAAACGAGCCGCCCGGTATATTGCGGTTCTCAGCGGCTATCACAGCCGACACCCCTTCTACCGAAAGCCCGTAGGCTTCGAGACGCTCCGGATCGACATACACATGTATCTCACGCTTGGGCGCACCGCTGATCGACACCGAACCCACCCCGCTTATACGCGCCAACGGATTGGCCACAGCATCGTCGAGAATCTTGTAAAGACCCGGCATCGACTCATCGGCCTGCACCGACAGCATCACGATCGGTATCATGTCGGTCGAGAACTTGAAAATGATAGGCGTCTCGCTGTTGTCCGGCAGGGCGCTCTTCACCATGTCAAGCTTGTCACGCACATCATTTGTCAGCACATCTATATCTTTGCCAAACTCAAACTCGAGCGTGATCACCGAGATATTCTCTCGGCTCTTGCTTGTTATATGCTTCAGATCGTTGACGGCATTGAGAGCATTCTCGAGCGGACGCGTCACATTCTGCTCTATGTCGGCAGCCGACGCACCCTGATAGGTGGTCATCACCATGATCGTGTTAGTCTCGATGTCGGGATAAAGGTCTATCGGCAGTTTCGACAGCGAGAACAGACCGAGGATCGCCACCGCCACATAGCACAGGGTGGTCATCACAGGCCGGCGGACGGCCGAGGCATACAGGCTCATTGTGCTTTAGATGCTGAAGGGTTGATCACTTCCACGCGAGCGCCATCCGACAGTCTGTTCTGTCCGGTGATCACCACGGTGTCACCGTCAGCCACACCCGAGATGATCTCATAAGCATCATCCACACGACGGCCAAGCTCTACCTGATTATAGCTTACCACTCCATTGCGGTACACATATACATATTTATTTCCCGATCCGGGCATCTTCACCACAGCCCTGTCAGGCACCACCACACGCTCGGCCGATCCATAGCCATGCTCGACACGCGCGAACATTCCGGGCAGCACTTCCTCTCCGGCGTTCTCAATGGTTATCTCCACTGTGAACGTGCGGCTCTGCGGATCGACTTTAGGATGTATCAGATGCACACGACCCGTAAACTCACGGTCGGGATAAGTGTCGAGTGTGATCTTTACAGGCATATTGCGCGACACTTTGGCAAAATCGGTCTCCGACACATTCACTATCACCTTGACCGGATGTATCTGCTCGACCGTCAGAATCGGAAGCTGTCCGGTCATATCTCCCGGATCATAATTGCGGGCAGTCACCACACCCGACATCGGAGCGGTCAGAACCGTGTTTTCCACCATATTGGCATAATTGCGCTCGGCCGCATCCAGCTCAGCCTTCAGATTATCCACCTGCTGCTGAGTGCCTGCACCGATCTCAAGCAACTTCTGCGCACGGTCAAGCTCGCGCCGCGAGTTGTCCAGACGCACCTTCAGCTGATCGATGTTGACATTATCGAGCACCACCAGCCGCTGCCCGGCCTTCACATGCGAACCCACATCAACCAATATCTGCTTGATGCGGTTAGGTGTCGAACTCGATATATTATTGGTCTTGAAAGCCTCCACCGTTGCGGTATAGTCACCGGTCTGCTCTACCGGACGCACACTCACCCGGCTCACCTCCACACGCGGAAGCTCCTCGGCAGCATCAGCCTGATCATTGTTGTCGGTCTTGCCGGACGAGCATCCGGTCATTAATGCCGCTGCGAATGGTGCGGCGAGAAAGATTTTCAATATATTGTTCATCATCGTGCGGGTGTATACGGTTTTAGGTCAAAAGCGCCCAACAGCAACTCAAGGTCGCCGGTAGCCACAAGATAGTTATATATAGCCTGATAGTAAGCGAGTCGCGATCTCGTCAGTGCCAGCTCGGCATCACGCAGGTCGAGATAGCTTGCCGCACCGATCTCAAACGAGCTGCGGGCTATGCCATGCGCAGCCTCGGCCTGTCTGACACTCTCGCTGCACGAAGCTATCTGCTTTACATTGGTGTTTATATTGTCTATTGCAAGATCCACCTGCATATCTATCGTTCTCGTCAGATCGGAGCGACGCCATTTCATCTCATCAACCTGTATCTTGGCCTGCTTCGTTGCATAGACATTGTGCACATCAATCAACGGAAGCGAAAGGCTCAGACCGATCATCGAATATGGATTCCAGCGCAGACCCTTGAAAGGCGAACCGTCGCTCGACGACGTCCAGTTGTAATTCGCCGAAAGCGACAGCGTGGGCAGAAACGCCGCCTTCTGTATATTCAGACTGCGACGCAGCATCGACGTGTTGATATCCAGCTGACGCAGATCAGAGTTACCCTCGATATCGCGCTTCGATGTGATCGCAAGAGCATCCTCATACATCGTCGCTTCATAATCCGACAGACGGCGATCCGGCACTATCTCGACCGACGGGTCTATGCCCATCAGCACCGCCAGCTGCATCCGCGCCTGCTTCACAGCAATGTCAGCCTGGGCAAGCTCAGGCTCGACATTTTTCACAGCGACCGACGTGCGCAACACATCATACTGCGACGCCGTGCCGAGCGAATACTTCTTTTCATATAGTTCAGCCGTGAAACGCGCCATATCGAGACTCTCGGCCACCGTGCGCCGCGAGTCCAGCGCCAACAGCAAAGCATACCATGCCGATTTCACCCCGTTGGCAAGATTCAGACGCGATGCACGGGCATTTTCCACAGCCTGCAGAATCTGGCTGTCACTCAACTTCAGCGACTGCCACAACTGAGGGGCGATCAGCGGCATCCCCGCCGAGAAGCCCACCGACCAGCTGTTGTCGAGACCCATCTTTATGCCATTGTCGCCATCCTTGCCGGCACGCGACACCTCTTCATCGCCACCTCCGGGTTTCATCAGGTCGCCGAATCCGTCCATATTCATATAGGCCACCTGCTTTGCCAGCATACGGTTGTAGTTCACACCGAAATTGACCGTTGGAAACAACTGCGCCATGGTCTCCTTCTTGGAATAGTCCACACGCTCGATCTCCATATCGGCCACACGGACAGATGGATTGTCGGTCAGCGCCACCTCAAGACAATTGTCGAGCGACATCACCACCACCGGTGACGCCGCATCAACTGCCGTCTGAGTCGCGATTATCGTATCATTTGCGGCTTGGGAGGCATCAACGCCTGCAAATGCCGCTGCAATCAAAAAATGTGATATTAGGCTCATCGGACGCAAAATTAGTGAATACGGACATAGAAACGCCGTCGTCACGCGCAAAATGTGCAATGCGGAATAATTTTGTGGCAAAAACGACCAACCGGCCACTTCAGATGGTCACACGCCGTGTCACAGAGCCAACCCGCACTATATAAATACCGCGTGCCGACAGCCTAAGACGATGCACCCCCGCCGGCAGCGTCTGCTGACTCAGCGGTTGTCCGAGAATCGTCAGCACCTTCACCTGCGTCGGACGCGCAAGTGTGAGCGTCACCACTCCCTCACGCACAATCATTTCCATACCGCTCTCATCCACCCGCTCCAGATCGCGGGCAGTCAATGCTCCGGCCATCTCCCACAACGAAGCAGCCGAAACTTCCGGCAACGGCGTTGCCACAACCATTGCCAACACTACGAGCAGTATGCGTGCAAAATGACTCATCCTACCCGCAAATTTACAACATTTTTGCCAATATCCGCCAACTCACCACCTGTACCGCGCATTTTTACCCAAACAAAATCACCCGCAAATATTGTTATAGTTGCGGAAAAGAGTTAACTTTGCCGCCACAAGCCACTTGACATGCATATTTTTATGTGCGATATTTCTGTGGCTGCATGGTAACTAACTTTTGGAGTCTTAAAAAACAATCTTATATAAACAGCCGCGAGGCGAAATTTTCAATTAACCGGCAACGAGTTTCTGCCGCAAACAGTTAACATTCAAAACAAGTCAAGTCATGGATCCCATCAATCCCAACGACAAAAAAACAAAACGTCCGCGCATCGGTGAGAACCGCAGTGCCGCGCCCGAAGAAACAACAGAGGGAAACACTTTCAACCACCGCGAGCTTTCCGACAATCCACAGTCAGGAAGCGCCGGCAACTACAATCAGGATCGCCCTTACCGTCAGCACAACAGCTATGGTCAGCCACGCCAGCAGGGCACATACAACCAACACCGCCCCTACGGCAACCGTCCTCAAGGCTCTTACGGACACGACGGCGGATATAACCGTCAGCGCCCCTACGGCAACCGTCCTCAGGGCGGCTACCAGCCACGTCCCTATGGCAACCGTCCACAAGGTGGCTACAACAACCCACAGAATGTGGCCGAAGGCGTAAGCAATATCGAAGGTGCTGAAAACACCACTACGCCGTCCACTCAGCATGAAGGCGGCTACAACCCTGGCTACAACCGTCAGCAACGACCCTACAACAACTACAATCAGCCCCGTCCCTATGGCAACCGTCCACAGCAAGGCGGATACCGTCAGCAAGGCGGTTACAACAACAACCGTCAGCAAGGGACTTACGGACAGCCCCGCCCCTACGGCAACCGTCCTCAGCAAGGCGGTTACAACAACAACCGCCCGCAGGGAGCTTACGGACAGCCACGCCCCTACGGCAACCGTCCTCAGCAAGGCGGTTACAACAATAACAACCGTCAGCAGGGTGGCTACAACAACCGCCCCGGACAGCATCGTCCGATGCGCCAGAACCAGTTCGGCATGCCCCACGGCGGCAAAAGCTTCGTGCCCCGTCCAAAGCCTGTTGAATATGAAATGCCATTACCCGATCCCGACGAACAGATCCGCCTCAACAAATACATGGCCAACGCCGGAATCTGCTCCCGTCGCGAAGCCGACGAATTTATCCAGCAAGGTCTTGTAAAAGTCAACGGCGAAGTGGTCACCGAACTCGGCACCAAGATCACACACAGCGACACTGTTGAATACGACGAAAAGATCGTCACCCTCGAGCGCAAATGCTACATACTGCTCAACAAGCCCAAAGACTGTGTGACAACCAGCGACGACCCCAACGGACGTACAACCGTGATGGACATCATCAAAGGCGCTTGCAACGAACGCATCTACCCCGTCGGACGCCTTGACCGAAACACCACCGGCGTGCTTCTGCTCACCAACGACGGCGATCTCGCATCAAAGCTCACCCACCCCAAATATGTGAAGAAGAAAATTTATCACGTATGGACTGACAAAGACATATCCGAGGACGACATGCAGCGCATAGCCGACGGCATCGAGCTTGACGACGGACCCATCCACGCCGATGCAATATCCTACGCCACCGAAACCGACCGCAACCAGGCCGGCATCGAAATCCACTCCGGACGCAACCGCATCGTGCGCCGCATCTTCGAAAGCCTCGGATATCACGTGACAAAGCTCGACCGCGTATACTTCGCCGGCCTTACCAAAAAGAACCTCCCCCGCGGACGCTGGCGCTACTTGACACAGGAAGAAGTCAATTTCCTGAAAATGGGATCTTTTGAATAAACCGCACAATCATTAACGACCAATGAAACGAACCAAAATATCCGACCTGTTCGATCCCGGCATGACCGGACACGAAGTCGACGTCAAAGGATGGGTGCGCACCCGCCGTGGCAACAAACACGTACAGTTTGTCGCCCTTAACGACGGATCGACAATCAAAAACATCCAGATCGTGTTCGACATGAACACCTTCACCGACGAACAGCTCAAACCTGTCACCACCGGCTCGAGCATCCACGTCACAGGCAAGCTCGTCGAGTCGATGGGCAAAGGACAGACATGCGAGATTCAGGCCGACACACTCGAGATTTACGGCACAGCCGATCCCGAGACATACCCCCTCCAGAAAAAAGGCCACACCCTCGAATTTCTCCGCGAGAAAGCCCACCTGCGCCCACGCACCAACACATTCGGTGCCGTGCTCCGCGTGCGTAGCGCTCTGGCATTCGCCATCCACAAATTCTTCCAGGAAAAAGGATTCTACTACCTCAACACTCCCCTCATCACAGCCAGCGACTGCGAAGGTGCAGGAGCAATGTTTCAGGTAACAACCCTTCCACTCAACGATCTCCCCAAAACCGAAGAAGGCTCTGTCGACTACAGCCGCGACTTCTTCGGAAAACCAACCGCACTCACCGTCAGCGGACAGCTCGAAGGCGAGCTCGGAGCCACAGCGCTCGGCGCAATATACACATTCGGCCCGACATTCCGTGCCGAAAACTCCAACACCCCGCGCCACCTGTCCGAATTCTGGATGATCGAACCCGAGATGGCATTCTACGACATATCCGACAACATGGATCTTGCCGAAGAATTTGTCAAATACTGCATCAGATACGCACTTGACAACTGCCGCGACGACATCGACTTCCTCGCCCAGATGTACGACCCCGAACTTGTCAGCCGCCTCGAATTCGTCCTCCACAACGACTTCGTCCGCCTAACATACACCGAAGGCGTCGAAATCCTCGAGAAATCAGGCAAAAAATTTGAATTCCCCGTAAGCTGGGGCACCGACCTGCAAAGCGAACACGAACGCTACCTCGTCGAAGAACACTTCAAGAAGCCCGTGATACTAACCGACTACCCGCGCGAGATCAAAGCCTTCTATATGAAGCAGAACGACGACGGCCGCACAGTCCGTGCAATGGACGTACTTTTCCCCCACATCGGGGAAATCATCGGTGGATCTGAGCGCGAGGAAAACTACGACAAACTCATGAAACGCATCGACGAACTCGGCATACCCATGAAAGACATGTGGTGGTATCTCGACACACGCCGGTTCGGCACCGTGCCCCACTCAGGCTTCGGACTCGGATTCGAACGTCTCGTGCTCTTTGTCACAGGCATGACCAACATCCGCGACGTCATCCCCTTCCCCCGCACACCCGGCAACGCCGAGTTCTGACACACCGAGATATTATATCACTCTCTACGAGGGCAAAACAAAATCTGATTTTGTTTTGCCCTCGCTTATTCGTATTTTTGCAATGAATATGAAACACAAACTGACACTCCTGTTGCTCATCGCCTCCATCGGACTCGCCTCATGCGCCTCACGCGCTGACGACAAAGCCCGCCACACCGACAACCGGAGCAACCGACAGACAACTCCGGCACCATTCGACGCCGACAGCGCATATGCCTACGTGGCTCACCAAGTCAGCTTCGGCCCGCGAGTGCCAGGCACAGCAGCCCACACAGCCTGTGCCGACTGGATCGCATCGCAACTGCGCCGGCACGGAGCCGACACCGTCATCATCCAGCAAGCCACAGTAACCCGCCACGACGGAAAGAAACTGCCGATACGCAACATCATGGGACAGTTCAATCCCTCCTCCCCAACCCGCGTCCTGCTTGCCGCCCACTGGGACACACGCCCCTGGGCCGATGCCGACGACAACCCCTCGATGCACAACACACCCATCCCCGGAGCCAACGACGGCGGCAGCGGAGTCGGCGTACTCCTCGAGATAGCCCGTCAGCTCGGGCTGAAACGCCCCGACATAGGCGTCGACCTGCTCATGGTCGACGCCGAAGACTCAGGCATATCGGGCGAAGAACCCGACGGCAGCTCATCCTGGTGTCTTGGCACACAGCATTGGGTCGAAAACCACCCCTACACAGCCGGCAACATGCCACGCTACGCCATTGTGCTCGACATGGTGGGTGGCACAGACGCCCGCTTCCACCGCGAACTCGTATCGCAGCAAGCCGCCCCCGCGATAGTCGACAAAGTCTGGGCGCTCGCATCGGCCATCGGACACGGCGACACATTCGTCAACGAACCCGGCGCACCCGTGCTCGACGACCACGTATTCATCAACGGAGCAGGCATCCCGGCTATCGACATCATCGAAAACCGCAATCCCGCCACCGGATCATTCACCCCCGTCTGGCACACCATGGCCGACGACATGTCATCAATCGACCGCCGTTCACTGCGTGCAGCCGGAGAAACAACCCTGACACTCATCTACAACGAAAAACAATGACAATCAACGACACCCAAACCGAAATAATCGAAGAATTCTCTGAAGTCGACGACTGGATGGATCGCTATGCCATGATCATCGACATGGGCAACAGCCTGCCCCCCATCGACGAAAGTCTGAAAACCCCCGACCGTCTCATCGAAGGATGCCAGAGCCGCGTTTGGCTCGATGCCCAGCTCACCGACGACGGCAAAGTGCAATATGCCGCCGAATCCGACGCCGTGATCGTAAAAGGAATCATAGCGTTGCTCGTCAAAGTGCTCAACAACCACACACCACGCGAAATCCTCGACGCCGACCTGCATTTCATCAACGACATCGGACTCTCCGAACACCTCTCGCCGACCCGCTCCAACGGACTGCTCGCAATGCTCAAGCAAATGAAGCTCTACGCACTCGCATTCGACCAGACCCGGCACTGACAAGAAACGCGATGTGTTGTACAATAGCTTTTCATATTTTGGCATCCCGCTGAAAATCCGTAGCTTTGTCGACGCATAGGCCATATGCGTGGCCGTCCCTCACCGATTCATTGCAAAATAATCACTATAAACCATCTTTAACCTAATGTTCCAAAATCAACCTAAAGGCCTCATCCCGGCCGCGTTGAGCAATCTGGGCGAACGATTCGGCTACTACATCATGAACGCCGTCCTCGTGCTCTTCCTCTGCTCTAAATTCGGCCTGAGCGATGAAACCAGCGGCATCATCTACTCCTGCTTCTATGCAGGCATCTACATCCTCTCGCTCGTCGGCGGATACATCGCCGACAAGACCCAGAACTATAAAGGCACCATCATCAAGGGTCTTATAGTAATGTCGCTCGGCTACTGCATCCTCGCAGTGCCCATCCTGTCAACATCCGACAACATCTCATGGCTTCTGCCCCTGACATGCTTCGCGCTGTTCCTCATCGCATTCGGCAACGGTCTGTTCAAAGGCAACCTACAGGCTATCGTCGGTCAGCTCTACGACAACCCCCGCTATGCATCTCAGCGCGACTCCGGATTCCAGATCTTCTACGTATTCATCAACATCGGCGGCCTCGTCGCACCATTCGTCGCACCGATGCTCCGCTCATGGTGGCTCGGCGTACACGACCTCACCTACAACGCCAACCTCCCCGCACTCGCCCATGAATACCTCTCGGTCGGCGACAGCATGAACATGGAAAACGCCAACAACCTCTACGCCCTCATCACTCAGGTCGGCGGCGACGTCAACGGCGACATCAGCGCATTCTGCACCCAATATCTCGACGTATTCAACACCGGCATACACTACTCCTTCATCGCGTCCATCGCAGCCATGCTTCTCTCGCTCGTGATCTTCATCATCTTCAAAAACGGCCTCCCCAACCCGCCGAAGAAAGAAGCTGTTGAATCAGTCAGCTACACAGCCGAAGAGAAACTCGCCATGGCCAAGGAAATCAAGCAGCGCATGTACGCACTCTTCGCCGTGCTCGGCATCGCCATCTTCTTCTGGTTCTCATTCCATCAGAATGGCACATCCCTCTCACTCTTCGCTCGCGACTTTGTCAAGACCGACGCTATCGCACCCGAAATCTGGCAGGCCGTCAACCCCTTCTTCGTCATCGTGCTCACCCCCGTCATCATGTGGATCTTCGGCTCACTGTCACGCCGTGGCAAAGAAATCTCCACTCCCCGCAAAATCGGCATCGGCATGGGCATAGCAGCCATGGCCTACCTATTCCTCATGATCTACAGCTACGTACAGGGCTATCCCTCGGCCGAAATCTTCAAATCGATGAACGCCACCGTAGCCGAAAGCATGAAGAGCGGATGGTGGATCATGTTTGTCATCTACTTCTTCCTCACCGTGGCCGAACTGTTCATCTCACCCCTCGGACTCTCATTCGTTTCAAAGGTAGCACCCAAGCACATGCAGGGTCTGTGCCAAGGCCTCTGGCTCGGCGCTACAGCCGTCGGCAACCTCCTGCTCTGGATCGGCCCGCTCATGTACAACAAATGGCCCATTTGGGAAGCATGGGGCGTGTTCCTCATCGTCTGCATCATTTCCATGACCGTCATGTTCGGTATGGTGAAATGGCTCGAGCGCGTCACCGCCTCCAACAACTGATTGTAATCCCTACCCCACACACAATTCAAAACAGGATGCGCCATACCGGCCATCCTGTTTTATTTTTCCTTGTAAAAACGCAACTTTCCCACCATGTTGACAACCGAAATATGCGTGATTATGCTCTTCGCAGCTGCCGCCGTGATCGCCTACGCCGTGCGCCCCTCATCAAGCGGCCCTGCCCGCCAGCACCTTCTTGCCGGCACACTCAGCCACGAAGGACCCGACGACTCATCTCTCGACATCGACTGCCGCGACGACGGCACAGTCACCATCTGGCGCAATGGCCTGACCGGACTCACATCCGACGACGCCGTGAGCCTTGCCATAAATATCCGAGGATTTGACATCGAAATCAACGAACGCATCCACCGCGGCAACATCTCCACCACAGCATCAACCGACATCGACAGCGCATGCTTCACCATCGACTTTCTCGCATGCGAGCTATATCATATCACCTACAAAATCGACGGCACCGTAGCCGCCGCATTCACCATGCACGTGCGCCATGGCATGCACCGTCATGTGGCACTCACCCGCTGAGCCGGCCTCAGCGCCCCGAGGACTTAAGTATCAGCCCTACACGCTCATGCAGTCCAAACAGCAGATTCATACAATGCACCGCATTGCCTGCCCCGCCTTTCAGCAGATCATCGACCGCCACAGTGACTATAAGTTGCCCGTTTGCCGACTCCACATGCATCACAGCCTTGTTCGTGTTCATAACATCCGCCACACCAACCTGCCCTGGTGACACAAACGCAAACGAATGATCCGAATAATAATCCTCATACAGCTTGCGCACATCATCCACCGGCATATGCGACGGCATTCCCATGCTGACCACCGCGAGCAATCCGCCGCGGCACGGCATGCGCAATGTGGTGATGTCGATTCCCGAAGCGAAATTATCCTGCAACGCAGTCACAACCTGACGCACCTCCGCCGCCGGGCCATCGCACACTGTCGGAGCGCATTCCGCTGCCACACTGTCGCCGGCCACCACGGCTGCGTGCACATCCTTGCTCAACATGCCCTCCTTGGCAAGCGGCAGAAGCGCCAGCGACACCGACGTAGCCACAGCCCCGGGCGATGCCACATGCCGGGCACCGCGCACCAGAGCCTTACGGTTTAGTTCAGGCAACCCATATATGAAGTCATGCCCGTCCTCGGCCATCATGCGTTTGCCGGTAAGATCGATTATCTTCACCGTCCGAGGCACAGCCTCAAGAGCCACACATCCGTCCTCATCCTCGCACATGAACAGCAGATCCACTCCATCCCACGCCATTGTGTCGCCAAACTTCAGAAACGTCTCTCCCAGGAGGCCGCGGTGAACGTCCGACACATGTGCGCCCGAATATCGCCGGCTGTGAACCCACGTGATCACGACATCTGGGTGATTTATCAATAAACGTAGGAGCTCGCCCGCGCTGCGCGACTCGCCTCCTGTGACGGCTGCTTTGATCATTTCAAGAGAGGATCTGGTTAAAAATTATATCGGTGGCGCCCACCGAACGGCTTATATAGTCTCCCGCAGCTTTGCCGGCGGCATCGCGGCGGGTATGATCTTCTGTCAGTAACGTGGCCGTACGGTCAAAATCCTGCGCCGACCCCACGCTGAATCCGCCTCCACACCCTATCAGGTCGGAAGCTTCCTTAAATTTTTCATGACGGGGGCCGAAAATCACCGGCACGCCATACACCGCTGCCTCGTTCAGATTATGTATTCCCGCTCCGAAACCGCCTCCCACATAGGCCATTGTTGCCTTGCGGTAGATCGAGGCCAGACGCCCGAAACAGTCCACTATTATATGGCGCACACCATCTGTTACCATCGCCGCGCCCGACTCCAGTTCCGACAGCAGGCGGCAATCCGGCCCCAGGCGGTCACGCAACTGACTCAACCGCCCTTCGTCAAACTCATGCGGCGCGAAAATGCTCTTCACATCGCCGTGCGCGTGAAGCCACGGTATGATTATATCCTCATCCGGCTGCCACGACGACCCGACGACAAGCACATCTCTCACATCTCCGCTGCCGGTGAAACTGTCTATGACAGGCATATCCACCACCGACCGCAATATATCGGTCACACGGTCAAAACGCGTGTCACCTGCCACAGTCACATTGGTCTGCCCCACATCTGCCAGCAACTTCCGCGATGCCTCATCCTGCACAAATATATGCGTGAAACAACCGAGCATCTTGCGGAACATCCCGCCCCAGCTGCGGAAAAAAATCTGCGACGGACGGAAAATGGCCGATATGATATATGTCGGTATACCTCTGCGGCTCAACTGGGTAAGGTAATTGCCCCAGAACTCATACTTTACGAACACTGCCATCTCCGGCCGCACAATGTCTACAAACCGGCGCGCATTGCCCGGCGTGTCAAACGGCAGATAGCATATGGCATCCGCACCCGCATAGTTGCGGCGCACCTCATAGCCCGACGGCGAGAAAAATGTCAGCAGCACCTTCAGCTCCGGCCGTTCGCGCTTGATCCGCTCGATCAATGGCCGACCCTGCTCAAACTCACCGAGCGACGCAGCATGCACCCACACCCAGCGTCCGCCACTCCCCATCTTTTCGCGGAGATAGCCGAAAACGGTCTTATGACCTTCGGTAAGCCGACGGGCCTTGCTATTGCGCAACGCGGCAGCCTTCACTCCCGCGCCGTAGGCATGTATTGCTATATTGTACAGCTGATTCATTTCAAGCGCTCTATGGCGCGGTCAATACGGCCGACAGTCTCATCCAGCCCCATCAGCTCGGTAATGTCAAACATATGCGGGCCTTTGCACTCTCCAACCACAGCCAACCGGAATGCATTCATCACATTCCCCATATGATAGCCATTGTCAGTGATCCACTTCAATATGGCCTCCTCCGCCGCCTTGCTTTCAAGCGACGGTAGCGAGCGCAACTGTCCCTTCAGTTCTTCCATTATGCGGGGCGTATCCTCATTCCAGCGCTTCATCACCGATTTCTCCTCATACGTCTCAGGCGCCACGAAGAAAAAGCGGGCTTGATCCCACAGATCGGCCACAAAATTTATCCTGCTCTTCACCATTGCCACAGCCTTGGTGATATAGTCATCCGTAAACATTTCCGGATCCACACCATGCGCACGCATCACAGGTTTGAACAGATCAGCCAGACGCTCGTCAGGTATAGCCTGCAGATACTCATGGTTAAACCACCTGCCCTTCTCATAGGCAAATTTCGCACCCGCACGCGAACAGTGCTCGATCGAGAACTTGTCGATCAGCTCCTGCATCGTCATGATCTCCGTGTCATCGCCCGGATTCCAACCCAGGAGAGCAAGGAAATTCACCACTGCCTCCGGCAGATAACCACTCTCGCGGTAACCGCTCGATCGCTCGCCGCTCTTCGGGTCATGCCATTCCAGCGGGAAAACCGGAAATCCCAGACGGTCACCGTCCCTCTTGCTCAGCTTGCCTTTTCCGTCAGGCTTCAGCAGCAACGGCAGATGCACGAAAGCCGGAGCCGTGTCCGACCATCCGAATGCCTCATACAACAGCACATGCAGCGGTGCCGAAGGCAACCACTCCTCGCCGCGTATCACATGCGACACCTCCATCAGATGATCATCCACTATATTGGCCAGATGGTATGTAGGCAGATCATCCGCGCTCTTATACAGCACCTTGTCATCGAGGATCGACGAATTGATCGTCACCTGGCCGCGCAGCAGATCGTTGACCGTCACATCGCGGCCGGGCTCTATCTTGAAGCGCACCACATAGGGCGTTCCGGCGTCGATAAGGCGCTTCACCTCCTCTGCCGGCATCGACAACGAGTTGCGCATCGACATTCTCGTCGACGCATCATATTGGAAATTAGCCGTCGCTGCTCGCGCCGCCTCCAGCTCCTCGGGCGTGTCAAACGCCACATAAGCCTTGCCCGACTCCAGCAGCATATCCACATGCCTGCGATAGATGTCCCGCCTCTCGCTCTGCTTATAAGGGCCATATGCCCCTCCTTCGCGCACTCCCTCGTCAATCTCTATGCCGAGCCACGCGAGCGCCTCATTGATATATTCCTCCGCACCCTCTACAAAACGGCGCGAATCCGTATCCTCGATACGCAATATCATATCTCCGCCGTGCTGACGCGCGAACAGATAGTTATATAGCGCCGTACGCACGCCGCCTATGTGCAGCGGCCCGGTGGGTGATGGCGCGAATCTTACTCTTACCTTGCGTTCCATAAGTAGGATGTATCGATTAGTTATCGTATTGAATATGGTATAATTATATAAGTAGGATTTCAAATGGCTTTGAGATGGCACGATGATGTGCCATTGTAACGGAAAAGCCGGTTGAAAGCATGCCATATAATGCTACAGGCAA
>CANOUR010000047.1 GCA_947570265.1 uncultured Bacteroidales bacterium
GTTGTTGTTTATCTTATTTCTTTCTTTTTTCAAATCAAAAACAAGACAACTTCTTCTGTTTGTTGCCTTCACGCGCCGTCGCCGGCGCGGCCTCAGAATGCCTATCTGACCTATTGTGTCTCAAGAATTGACTCGGGGTCATCACTTACTCTTTCGTAATGACTCTTGTACTACTTCTTGCTTTGTCTATTGTAAATCTTTCAATGTCCGCTTGCCTTCGTTCCCGAAAGCGAGTGCAAAGGTAGACCTTTCCCCGATTCCTACCAAATATTTCAACGCTTTTTTATTCATAAAACATATTTTTAACCTCCGTTAACGAACAAACGGCCCGATCGGGCTATTTATTGGTCATTTTGACGGCTTCGAGTCGCCGTGTGCTGATTTATTAGTAACTTCGCAAGAGAAGAAATTAAACAGCATGAATTTTAGAAAAGCACTATTATCATTAACCGCATGCGCGGCAACAACGGCGGCATGGGGCGTGGCTCCGGGCGAGATCAGATGGCACAACGAGGCGTCAGACACGACTAAAATCGCGAATCTGTTGCAGACAGCAGCGTCGAATGAAAGTTCGACTCCACAACAGCGGATAACATATATAGCGCACGCGCTGACGGGAACTCCTTATGAATCGGGCACACTCGAGGGTCTGCCGGAAAGATTGACGATAGACATGTCGCAGTTTGACTGCACGACTTTTGTAGACATTGTGCTTGCCATCGCGAAGACGAGCTGCGAAAAGCGGCTGACATGGCACGATGTGGCTCACAATCTCGAGAACATGCGCTATCGCAACGGCAGGGTAAACGGATATGCATCGCGACTGCACTACATAAGCGACTGGGCAATCGACAACTCCCAGCGGGGTAATATCGTCGAAATAACCGCGGATCTGGCGGGTGCGTCCCATGAGATAAAAACGCTCGACTTCATGAGCACACATCGTGACAAATATCCGGCACTTGAGGATCAGGCAGAATTTGACAGACTGAAGAACAATGAGATCGGCTATCGCTCGCACCGCTACCCTATCGTGAAGACGAGCCGTATCAGCAAGGCTACTCTCGCAGGACTGAGGGAGGGAGACATGGTTGCCTTGACAACAAAGCTCGCAGGACTGGATGTGAGCCATGTGGGGTTTATAACCATAGTGGACGGTGCGCCACATCTGCTTCACGCTTCATCATCGGCAGGACAGGTGGTAATCGACAGACGGACTCTGACCGACTATCTCAAGCGTGCAAAAAACGTGACCGGAATAAGGGTGTTCAGGCTTAAAGATTAATATATGTGCAGACTCTGCAGGGATTGTTGCATTCATTATCTTTATAGAAAAAGCGGTGTGCCGAAAGACACACCGCTTTTTCTATAGATATGACTAAATGATCAAGAGATCATCATGCCTGAGGCATTTTTGTCTTTTTGCCGTAGCCGTATTTTGCAGAAGCGCCGAGCTCTTCCTCGATGCGGAGGAGCTGGTTGTATTTCGCCATGCGGTCGGAACGCGAAGCTGAACCGGTCTTGATCTGTCCGGCGTTTGTAGCCACTGCGATATCGGCAATGGTAGCATCTTCGGTCTCTCCTGAACGGTGAGAGATAACAGCTGTGTAGTTGTTGCGCTGAGCAAGCTCAACGGCACGGAGGGTCTCGGTGAGAGAGCCAATCTGGTTGACCTTGACAAGGATTGAATTGGCACAGCCAAGCTCGATGCCTTTCTCGAGGTATTTGACGTTGGTAACGAAGAGGTCGTCGCCTACGAGCTGGCAACGGTCGCCGATGAGATCGGTGAGGATCTTCCAGCCTTCCCAGTCATTCTGATCCATGCCGTCCTCGATCGAGTCGATAGGATATTTCTCAACGAGGCTCTTGAGGAACTCAGCCTGCTCGGCAGACGAGAGCTTGGGAGCGTCAGCACCCTGCTTCCATGTGTAATCGTACTTGCCGTCTTTGAAGAACTCAGATGCAGCGCAGTCGAGACCGATTGTGACATCCTTGCCGGGCTCGTAGCCTGCCTTCTTGATAGCTTCGATGATGACATTGAGTGCATCTTCGGTGCCGTCGAGAGCGGGTGCAAAACCGCCTTCGTCACCAACCGCAGTGGAAAGGCCACGATCGTGGAGAACTTTCTTAAGGTTGTGGAAGACCTCGGTGCCCATGCGGATGCCTTCGTGGAACGAGGGTGCGCCGATTGGACGGATCATGAATTCCTGGAAACAGATGGGGGCATCGGAGTGAGCACCGCCGTTGATGATGTTCATCATGGGAACGGGGAGCACATAGCTGTTGCATCCGCCGATGTATTTATAGAGGGGAAGGTCGAGATAGTCGGCAGCAGCCTTAGCTACGGCAAGCGACACGCCAAGGATGGCGTTAGCGCCGAGGTTGCTTTTAGTTTCGGTGCCGTCGAGAGCGATCATTGCCTCATCAATCGCAATCTGATCGAGAGCGCTCATGCCTACGAGACGTTCGGCAATGGGGCCATTGACATTGGCAACTGCCTTGAGCACGCCCTTGCCCATGTAGCGGGCCTTGTCGCCGTCGCGAAGCTCGAGCGCTTCGTTTTCGCCTGTAGACGCTCCGGAGGGAACTGACGCGCGACCGCGTGCACCTGATTCGAGGATTACATCAACTTCGACTGTGGGATTGCCACGCGAGTCGAGCACTTCACGACCGATAATTTTCTCTATTTTCATAATAGATTAGTGTTAAGATGATTATGAGTTAATAATTTTTTTCGCGAATATGTTTGCGCAAAGTTACAAAATTTACTATGACCGCAGGCGAAATATCAGCGTAAAATATAGTTAAGGAACACAAAGCAACGTTTTAGAAACTGTTTAAAATTTATTTTATCTTGTCTTTGAGAGCCTTGTCAATGTATTTTTAATCATGATTCAGTCATTTAGGAACCCCTAAACTCCTTCATCTTGATTAAAAATCCAAATGACAATAATTCTCAAATCCTGCGATAAATAAATTTAAACAGGTTATTAGAGGCCTCCGGGAACAAAAAACCGTCCGCAAAAAGCGATCGCTTTTGCGGACGGCGTATAAACCTAATAGGGATAGCGGAATATTATTCAGCTGCCTTTTCTTCAGCAGCCGCGGCAGGCGCTTCAGCTGCGGGAGCGGCTGACTTGCGAGAACGACGTGTGCGCTTGGTCTTCTTCTCGCCCTTGTCCTTAAGGAGTGCTTCGTTGTAGTCAACAAGCTCAATGAAACACATCTTGGCGTTGTCGCCGAGACGATTTCCGGTCTTGAGGATGCGGGTGTAACCGCCGTTGCGCTCTGCTACTTTTGTAGAGATGTTGCGGAACAGCTCGGTGACAGCCTCTTTGTTCTGGAGGTGCGAGAAGACCAGACGACGGTTTGCCGTGTTGTCTTCCTTTGAGCGGTTGATCAGGGGCTCGGCATACATGCGGAGCGCCTTAGCCTTAGCCAGAGTTGTGAAAATGCGCTTGCGTGTGATGAGCGCAATTGTCATATTGGCGAGAAGGGCGTCGCGGTGAGCCTTCTTGCGGCTGAGGTGGTTGAAGGATTTATTGTGTCTCATCGTGATGATTACTCTTTGTCAAGTTTATATTTTGAAATGTCCATTCCAAACGAGAGGTTCAGGTTGGCCAGGAGCTCGTCGAGCTCGGTGAGCGATTTCTTGCCGAAATTGCGGAACTTCAGAAGATCGGTCTTGTTGAAGACCACGAGTTCGCCAAGGGTTTCCACTTCGGCGCTCTTCAAGCAGTTGAGCGCGCGCACCGAAAGATCCATGTCGACGAGTTTGGACTTGAGCAGTTGACGCATGTGGAGCACTTCCTCATCAAATTCTTCATTTCCTTCGGCCTCGGTGGGCTCGAGCGTGATTTTCTCGTCGGAGAAGAGCATGAAGTGATAGATAAGGATCTTGGCGGCTTCCTTCAGGGCATCCTTAGGAAGGATAGAACCGTCGGTAGTGATCTCAAGCGTGAGCTTGTCGTAGTCGGTTTTCTGATCGACACGGAAGTTCTCGACCGCATACTTGACATTCTTGATGGGGGTGTAGATCGAGTCGATGGCGATGATGTTGTTGACATCATCGTTGGGTGTGCGATTTTCGTCGGCAGGAACCCATCCGCGACCCTTGTTGATTGTCAGTTCGATCGAGAAGCTCGCTCCGGGATCCAGGTGACAGATGACCAGGTCGGGGTTGAGAACTTCAAACCCACTGAGAGCCTCGCCAATGTCGCCGGCCTTGAACACCTCCTTGCCCGAAACATTGATTGTCGCTTTCTCAAAGTCGGTGTCCTCAACGATTTGCTTGAGGTCGACTTTCTTGAGGTTAAGAATGATGTTAGTGACATCTTCCTTAACGCCGGGTATGACGTCAAACTCGTGCTTCACGCCGTCGACGCGGATCGACGAGATAGCGAAGCCTTCGAGCGAGGAGAGGAGGATGCGACGCAGGGCATTGCCGATGGTAATGCCGTAGCCCGGTTCCAATGGCTTGAACTCAAATTTGCCGAAGTGGTTATCGGCCTCCAGCATCAAGACTTTGTCGGGTTTCTGAAATGCTAAAATAGCCATGGATCAGTGGATTAGAATGGATTACTTAGAATAGAGCTCGACGATGAGCTGCTCTTTGATATTCTCGGGAATGTCCTCACGGGCAGGCACATGGAGGAGCTTGCCGGCTTTGGTCGATTCATCCCATTCTATCCAAGGATATTTGCTGTGGTTGAAGCCGGCGAGAGCGTCGGCAATTACTTCGAGAGACTTGGATTTCTCACGCACGCCAACAACGTCGCCGGGTTTCACCTGATAAGAGGCGATGTTGACAACCTGTCCGTTGACGGTGATGTGGCGATGGAGAACGAGCTGACGGGCTGCTGCGCGAGTGGGTGCGATGCCGAGACGATAAACTACGTTGTCGAGACGGCTTTCGAGGAGCTGGAGAAGCACCTCACCGGTGATGCCTTTGGTAGAGGCAGCCTTGTCAAAGAGGTTGCGGAACTGGCGCTCGAGCACACCGTAGGTGTACTTAGCTTTCTGCTTCTCGCGGAGCTGCACGCCATATTCGGATGTTTTGCGGCGCTTGTTGGCACCATGCTGGCCGGGGGGATTGGTACGGCGGGCGAGCACCTTGTCCTCGCCGAAAATAGGTTCGCCGAAACGGCGGGCGATTTTGGTCTTGGGGCCTGTATATCTTGCCATTGTTCTGTGCTTTTTTTGTGTTGGTCAAAGAGTGTTGCCTGAGAAGTGACGCCGACTGTTCCAAGCTGGCATTTTAGTGCAGCCGCGACTGCTGAGAGGTGATGAAAAAGCAGTCAAATTCACATTCAATGCCCGGCAGGGACAAAAGTCAATATAAAGATATGAAAACTACCTGGCCGGCGTGTAGTCATTGGGCTTAGGCGACTAAATGTCGTTTTGCCCGCGCTAACTCTCTATAACCGTTTGAAAAAAGATGGTGATTTAAAATTTGGTCTGAGAATTTACCGATCAGACGCGACGACGCTTGGGAGGACGGCAGCCGTTGTGGGGCAGCGGTGTGACGTCGATGATCTCAGTCACTTCGATGCCTGCACCGTGAATCGTACGGATTGCAGATTCGCGGCCATTACCGGGGCCCTTGACGTAAGCTTTTACTTTGCGGAGGCCGAGGTCATAGGCTGTCTTTGCGCAGTCCTGGGCGGCCATCTGAGCGGCGTAGGGAGTGTTCTTCTTCGAACCACGGAATCCCATTTTACCAGCGCTTGACCAGGAGATAACCTGACCCTCAGAGTTGGCTAAGCACACAATGATGTTGTTGAAAGAGGAGTGAACGTGAAGCTGGCCATCGGCGCTGACTTTGACGTTTCTCTTCTTAGCTGCGACTGTCTTTTTTGCCATAGATGTTTATTATTTAGTAGCTTTCTTCTTATTAGCAACTGTTTTCTTGCGGCCCTTGCGTGTGCGGGCGTTGTTCTTAGTGCTCTGTCCGCGGACGGGGAGGCCATTGCGGTGACGGATGCCGCGATAGCAGCCGATATCCATCAGACGCTTGATGTTGAGCTGGATCTCGCTGCGCAGATCACCTTCGACCTTGTAGTCGGAAGAGATAACCTCACGCACGGCGGCAGCCTGCTGGTCAGTCCAGTCTTTCACTTTGATATTGACGTCGATACCGGCCTTCTCAAGAATGCTCTTGGAGGCACTGCGACCGATGCCAAAAATGTAGGTCAAGGCGATTTCACCTCTTTTATTCTGGGGGAGGTCAACTCCCACGATTCTTACTGCCATATGCTTGTGACTAAATTTTTTGCAAAGGTAATAAAAAACTTTTAACCCTGACGCTGTTTATACTTAGGATTTTTCTTGTTGATAACATAGAGGCGACCCTTGCGGCGGACAATCTTGCTGTCCGGGGTGCGCTTCTTGATAGATGCTCTTACTTTCATATCTTTAATTTTTAAGGGATGTTTGAGAGTAATAGTGGAAAGAGGGAGTCATTCCATAAGCGGCGGATCACTTGTAGCGGAAAGCGATGCGTCCCTTCGACAGGTCGTAGGGCGACATCTCCACCCTGACCTTGTCGCCGGGAAGGATCTTGATATAATGCATGCGCATCTTGCCTGAGATGTGAGCGGTGATTTCGTGGCCGTTCTCGAGCTCGACGCGGAACATTGCATTGGAGAGCGCTTCGACGATGACGCCGTCCTGCTCGATTGCTGACTGTTTTGCCATATTTACTGGTTGATGAAACGGGGGATTCAGATAAATCTATCTCCGAGAACTTCTCTGATCGGATCGAACGATGTCAGTTGCTGCGCTTCGCCGTCAATGACTGCCACCGTGTGCTCGTAGTGAGCCGACGGTTTGCGGTCGCGTGTGCGGCATGTCCATCCGTCGCGTTCGATGACAATGTTGCGGCTACCCATGTTGATCATGGGTTCGATGGCGATGCACAGGCCGTTTTTGATAAGCGCTCCTGTGCCCCGGCGTCCGTAGTTGGGCACTTCGGGGTCTTCGTGCATCTTGCGTCCGATGCCATGGCCGCACATCTCGCGGACGACTGTGTAGCCGCGGCGTTCGCAATATGTCTGTATGGCATTGGCGATGTCGCCTATGCGATGGCCGGTGCGGCACGCGTCGATGCCTTTATAGAGCGATTCGTGTGTGGTCTTGCACAGCTCCATCACCTCGGGCGAGATCTCACCCACAGGGAATGTGTAGCAGCTGTCGCCATTATAGCCGTCCAACTCGACCACGAGATCGAGGCCGACGATGTCGCCTTCGCGGAGGGCATAACCTGACGGGAAGCCATGCACGACTGTCTCATTGACTTCGATGCACAATGTGCCGGGAAAACCTCCGTAGCCGAGACATGCGGGACGACCGCCATTGTCGAGGATGAACTCGCGGGCAATGGTGTCGATACGCTGCGTCGTGACGCCCGGAGCCACCCATTTGGCTATTTCGCCAAATGTGAGGCTCGTAAGGCGACACGCAGCGCGCATCTTTTCGATTTCTTCAGGTGTCTTGAGATAGATCATTCAGAAGTGGACGTTTGTTTGGGAAACAAGCGATAGGCACGATCAGTAGGCAGAGCCTGTGGTGCGTCCCTTTATTTTCCCGTTCTTCATCAGTCCGTCGTAGTGGTGCATCATCAAGTGCGACTCGATCTGCTGCAGAGTGTCGAGAACGACGCCCACGAGAATCAGCAGCGATGTGCCGCCGAAGAACTGGGCGAAATTCTGGCTGATTCCGAAGAATCGTGCGAATGCAGGGAGGATCGCCACGATGCCGAGGAAGATTGAACCGGGCAGCGTGATGCGCGACATGATCGAATCGAGATAGTCGGCGGTCTTTTTGCCGGGCTTCACTCCGGGGATGAATCCGTTGTTGCGTTTGAGGTTCTCAGCCATCTCGGTGGGGCGCACTGTGACGGCGGTGTAGAAGTATGTGAACGCTACAATGAGAATGAAGTAGACAAAATTGTACCAGAATCCGTTGACATCGGAAAATGCGGAGAAGAATCCGTTGGAGTTTTCATTCTGTCCGAATCCGGCGAGTGTGATGGGGATGAACATGATCGCCTGGGCGAAGATGATCGGCATCACACCGGCAGCATTGACCTTGAGGGGGATGTACTGGCGCTGACCGCCGTACTGGCGGTTGCCGACAATACGCTTCGCATATTGTACGGGCACCTTGCGGGTACCCTGCACGAGAAGCACCGCACCCACTGTCACAGCAAAGAGCAGTATTAGCTCGACAACGAACATCACCAGACCGCCCTGGCTTCCGGTTGATCCCGGGAGGCGGCTTGTGAACTCATAGAAGAGTGCTCCCGGGAGGCGTGCGATGATGCCCACGAGAATGATGAACGATATGCCGTTGCCGATACCACGGTCTGTGATTCTCTCGCCGAGCCACATGATAAACATGGAGCCTGCAGCGAGAATGACAGTGAGGTATGCAACTGTCCAGAAGCCCATGGTGCTGTCAGCACCGGCCTGGGCAGCCTGGTAATGGAGGTTGACCAGATAGGCCGGGCCCTGAAGCAGGAGAATGAGCACTGTGAGATAGCGGGTGTACTGATTGAGTTTCTGACGTCCGCTTTCGCCCTCACGCTGCATCTTCTGGAACGAGGGGAGCACCATACCCAGAAGCTGGATCACGATCGATGCCGTGATATAAGGCATGATGCCGAGCGCGAAGATAGACGCCTGGGAGAATGCACCGCCTGAGAACATGTCAAGCAGCTGCATCAGTCCGCTCTTGTTGGTAAACTTAGAGATGGCGTCGAGATCTTCGGGGCTGATGCCGGGAAGCACAACATAGCAGCCCAGGCGGTAGACGAGTACCAGCAGCAGGGTCACCAGGATGCGCTTGCGCAGCTCCTCGATGGTCCAGATGTTTTTGAGGGTTTCTACAAATCTCATTTCAAATTAGATTTTAGCTACCGTGCCACCGGCTTCGACGATAGCCTTTTCAGCGGCGGCGGAGAAGGCATTGGCTTCAACAGCGAGCTTGCGGGTCAGGGATCCTTTTGCAAGGATCTTGACGAGCTGGCGACGGTTTACGAAGCCAGCGGCGCGAAGCTCATCGAGGCCAATCTTCTCGAGACCGCGTGCTTCGGCGAGCGTTTCGAGATCGGAGAGGTTGATAGCTTTGTATTCAACACGATTGATATTCTTGAAGCCGAACTTGGGCACACGGCGCTGGAGGGGCATCTGACCACCTTCAAAACCGATCTTGCGGCTATAGCCCGAGCGCGACTTAGCACCTTTGTGACCGCGGGTAGAAGTTCCACCCTTGCCCGATCCGGGACCACGGCCAATGCGGGTCTTACGTGTGACTGAGCCGACTGCGGGTTTCAAGTTACTTAATTCCATAGCGAATGTTGTGTTTGCTTTTGATGTTTATGATTAAGCTTTGGTCACTTCTACCAGGTGACGTACGCGTTCTACCATACCCATTACGCTGGGGGTGTCCTCTTTGACCACGGTGTGGTTCATTTTCTTCAGGCCAAGCGCGTCGAGTGTGCGTTTCTGCACGGCGGGCGCGTTGATACGGCTCTTGATCTGCTTGATTTTAATCTGTGCCATTGTTTAGACTGAGATATTAATTGTTAGCCGTTGAAGACCTGTTCGACACTGATGCCACGGTTCTGGGCAACCTGAGCCGGCGAGCGGAGCTCACCGAGAGCTTCGATGGTGGCCTTAACAAGGTTGTGGGGATTTGATGAGCCTTTGGACTTTGCAAGGACGTCGGTGATGCCTACGCTCTCGAGCACGGCACGCATAGCGCCACCGGCCTTAACACCGGTACCGTGGCTTGCCGGACGGAGAATGACGCGCGAACCGCCGAATTTTGCTTCCTGCTCGTGGGGAATTGTGCCTTTGTGCACGGGAACCTTGATGAGGTTCTTCTTTGCAGCCTCGACACCCTTGGCGATCGCAGCTGAAACTTCGTTGGCCTTTCCAAGACCCCATCCGACAATGCCGTTTTCGTTGCCTACGACGACGATGGCGGCGAAAGTGAACGTGCGGCCACCCTTGGTCACCTTGGTGACACGGTTGATGGCAACCAGGCGGTCTTTAAGCTCTAAGTCGTTGGTGGATTTAACTCGATTATTTCTCTTTGCCATGATCGTTAGAATTTAAGGCCACCGTTGCGGGCGGCGTCTGCCAATGATTTAACACGTCCGTGGAACAGGTAGCCGTTGCGGTCGAAAACCACTTCGGTGATACCTGCTTCGAGAGCCTTGCGGGCGATCTCGGCGCCTACTTTGGCGGCGATTTCAGTCTTGTTGCCCTCTGCGATGCCCTTCGACGATGTAGCGGCGAGAGTTTTGCCGGCGAGGTCGTCCACGAGCTGCACATAGATCTGCTTGTTGCTGCGGAACACTGTCATGCGGGGACGCTGAGCGGTTCCGGAGACGCGGCCACGAATGCGAGCCTTGATTTTATTGCGTCGTTGTATCTTAGTAACCATTTCTGTTGATGACGATTAGAATTATTTAGCGCTGGCTGATTTGCCCGATTTGCGGCGGATAACTTCGCCGACAAACTTGATACCTTTGCCCTTGTAGGGTTCGGGCTTGCGGAGCGAACGGATTTTTGCGCACACCTGACCAAGGAGCTGCTTGTCGTCGCTCTCGAGGATGATCAGGGGGTTCTTGTTACGCTCTGACTTTGCCTCTACCTTCACTTCGGCGGGAAGTTTGATGTAGATGGCGTGCGAGAAACCGAGAGCCAGCTCGAGCACTTGACCAGTGGCGGCTGCACGGTAACCTACACCGACGAGTTCCATCTCCTTGCGGTAGCCGGTAGATACACCGACAACCATGTTGTGGAGAAGCGCGCGGAACAGGCCGTGCTGCGCGCGGTGCTCGCGGTCGTCGCTGGGACGGGTTACGGTCAGATGGTTTCCATCAACATTGACGGTCAGATCGGGATTCACTTTCTGGGTGAGGGTGCCCTTTGGGCCCTTCACGGTAACGACGTTGTCCTTGTCCACGGTGACGGTGACGCCAGCGGGGATTTCAATGGGAGCTTTACCTATTCTTGACATAATGTGTTTCCTCCTGATTGATTAATAAACATAGCAAAGGACTTCGCCGCCCACTTTTTCCTGGAGCGCCTTCTTGTTTGTCATGACGCCTTTGGAAGTGGAGAGGATCGCGATGCCCAGTCCGTTGAGGACGCGGGGCATGTCTTTGTATCCGGCGTACTGACGCAGACCGGGACGCGAGACACGTTTGAGGTTCTTGATCGCGTTCACTTTGTCCACGGGATCGTACTTGAGAGCGATCTTGATGGTGCCTGCGGGGGTTTCGCCCTCGACAAACTTGTAGTTAAGGATGTAGCCCTGTTCGAAGAGAATCTTTGTGATTTCCTTCTTGAGGTTGCTCGAGGGAATCTCGACAACCCGATGATTGGCCTTGATCGCGTTTCTCAACCGGGTGAGATAATCTGCAATAGGATCTGTCATTTTTTCTATCTGTTTAAATTGATCCGGAACGGGATGTATTTAATGTCCGGACAATATTTAACACTCACGCATTAACTAAATTACTGCCGCGGGCTTGTGGCGACTGCGATGGACGCCATCGTTACCGCGGAGATCTGGTGGGCGTTGACTCGTGCGTGGGGGAGTCTGGCGCCTCCCCGCCTCGGGCGGGGACGGAAGAGGTCTAAGCGCGGCCTGCATTGAGGATGTGGCCGACGCCTTGACCGGGTCCGCGCGGATTCACCGCATTACCAGCTCGCTTTCTTCACTCCGGGGATGAGACCGGCTGAAGCCATTTCGCGGAACTGGATACGCGAAATGCCGAACTGGCGCATGTAGCCTTTGGGACGGCCGGTGATCATGCAACGGTTGTGCAGACGCACGCTTGATGCATTCTTGGGCAGAAGCTGCAGTGCTTCGTAATCGCCTGCGGCTTTGAGCTCGGCCTTCTTCTTGGCATACTTTGCCACGAGCTTGGCACGCTTCACCTCGCGGGCTTTCATTGATTCTTTTGCCATGGGAAGATACTGTTTGTTTTAGTTCTTGTTAGCATTCTTGAAGGGGAGGCCAAACTGCTTGAGCAGAGCGAAACCTTCTTCGTCGGTGTTGGCCGATGTGACGAAAGTGATGTTCATGCCCATGAGCTTGCTGATGGCGTCGATGTTGATCTCGGGGAAGATGATCTGCTCGGTGATGCCGAGGGTGTAGTTGCCACGGCCGTCCATCTTTGACTCGATGCCCTTGAAGTCACGGATACGGGGAAGTGCCACGCGCACGAGACGCTCGAGGAACTCGTACATTTTGTCGCGGCGCAGTGTTACCATGACGCCGATGGGCATTTTCTTACGTACCTTGAAGTTCGAGATGTCCTTGCGCGAGAGTGTAGCCACTGCCTTCTGGCCTGTGATTGCTGTAAGCTCGTTGATGGCTGTCTCGATGATCTTCTTGTCCTGGGTGGCTTCGCCGAGACCCTGGTTGATGACGATCTTCTTCAACTTGGGCACCTGCATTACGGTGCTGTAATTGAACTCATTTTTGAGAGCGGGGACAATGCGCTCGTTGTAGTCTTTCTGAAGTGTGGTGCTCATTACTTGATCTCCTCTCCTGATTTTTTAGCGTAGCGCACGTTCTGACCTTTGTCGTTCTTGCGACGGCCTACACGTGTGGGCTTGCCAGTCTTGGGATCGATGAGGTTGAGGTTTGAAATATGAACGGGGGCTTCCTGCTTTACCAAGCCACCCTGGGGATGCTTTGCGTTGGGCTTTGTAGCCTTGGTGACGATGTTGACTCCTTCAACGATGGCACGCTGCTTTTCGACGAGCACTTTCAGCACTCGGCCCTCTTTGCCGCGGTCCTCTCCCGAGTTGACGTAGACATTGTCGCCTTTCTTGATATGTAACTTGCTCATTTGTGTTTACGTTTGAACTGTGGGTGATGTTAGAGAACCTCGGGAGCGAGAGAAACGATCTTCATGTTTGTTGCACGAAGTTCGCGTGCTACGGGGCCGAAGATACGGGTACCGCGGAGCTCGCCGGCGTTGTTGAGCAGGACACAAGCGTTGTCGTCAAAGCGGATATAGCTGCCGTCGGCACGACGGATCTCTTTCTTTGTGCGGACAACGACTGCCTTGCTGACAGTGCCTTTCTTTACATCGCTTGAGGGAATGACGCTCTTGACCGAGACGACGATGATGTCGCCCACGGAGGCGTAGCGGCGTCCGGTGCCTCCGAGTACATGGATGCACAGCGCTTCCTTTGCGCCGCTGTTATCGGCTACGGTGAGTCGGCTTTCTGTCTGGATCATATCACTTCACTTTTTCGATGATTTCTACTAATCTCCATCTTTTGGTCTTGCTCAGGGGGCGAGTTTCCATGAGACGGACGGTATCACCGATGCTGCACTCGTTGTTTTCGTCGTGAGCATGGTATTTTTTTGTCTTATTGACAAACTTACCGTAGATGGGGTGCTTCTCCTTCCACTTCACCATGACGGTGATGGTCTTCTCGCCCTTGTTGCTCGAAACAACCCCGATGCGTTCCTTTCTTAAATTTCTCTTTTCCATTGTGATTGGCAGGAGTTTTATTTGATGTTGAGTTCTCGGGCACGGAGCTCAGTCTTGACGCGTGCGATCATCTTGCGGTCGGCAGTGATTTTCGCGGGCGAATCAACGGGTGAGATCGCGTGGTTTATCTTGAGCTGGGCGTAGTCCTTCTCCATTTCCTCGAGGCGATCCTTGAGGTCCTGAGTGCTCATTTCCTTTATTTCTGCTTTCTTCATAAGGCTTTACACGTTTTGGGTGGGGTCGTAGTCACGGCTAACGACAAACTTTGTTGTGACGGGCAGCTTCTGAGCAGCGAGACGGAGTGCCTCTTTTGCGATGTCGTAGCTTACGCCTTCAACCTCAATGATGATGCGGCCTGGAGTGACGGGTGCCACATATCCTTCGGGGTTACCTTTACCTTTACCCATTCGGACTTCGGCGGGCTTCTTGGTGATGGGCTTGTCGGGGAATATGCGGATCCAGATCTGACCCTGACGCTGCATGTAGCGTGTCACGGCGATACGAGCGGCCTCAATCTGACGGCCGGTGATCCATTTCGATTCGAGGGTCTTGATTCCGAACGAACCAAACGCCAGCTGATTGCCACGCTGTGCATTGCCTTTCATGCGGCCTTTTTGCTGGCGGCGGAATTTAGTTTTCTTAGGTTGTAACATTGTGCTAAGTCAGTTGGAGGATGGTTATCGGTTGCTTTTGGGTTTGCGGAAGCCACCACGACGGGGTGCGCCTGCGCCCTGAGGACGACCTTCCTTGGCGTTGTTGGTGAACGCCGGGGCGAGATCACGCTTGCCGTAGACTTCTCCGCGGCAGATCCACACCTTCACACCGACCACACCTACTTTTGTGTGAGCTTCTACGAGTGCGTAGTCGATGTCGGCACGGAGTGTGTGAAGCGGTGTACGTCCTTCCTTGAACATTTCGCTGCGGGCCATTTCAGCGCCGTTGAGACGACCGCTGACCTGCACCTTGATGCCTTCGGCACCTGAACGCATTGTTGCTGCCACTGCCATCTTGACTGCGCGGCGGTAGGCGATCTTGCCTTCGATCTGACGGGCGATCTGGCTTGCGACGATCTGCGCGTCGAGCTCGGGGCGTTTCACTTCGAAGATGTTGATCTGAACATCCTTGTCGGTGATTTTCTTGAGCTCTTCCTTGAGTTTGTCAACCTCTGCACCACCCTTGCCGATGATCAGACCGGGACGTGATGTGCACACGGTGATTGTGATGAGCTTGAGAGTGCGCTCAATGATGATGCGCGACACGCTCGATTTGGCCAGACGCACATTGAGGTACTTGCGGAGTTTGGAGTCCTCGAGGAGGGTGTCGCCATACTTCTTTCCGCCGTACCAGTTTGAATCCCAGCCACGGATTACGCCGAGACGATTGCTGATAGGATTAACTTTCTGTCCCATGTGCTTAAGCCTTTTTAGCGTTAGTAAAGTTTTCGATTGTGTCCACAATCACTGTAACGTGGTTAGAGCGTTTGCGGATGCGGTAACCGCGGCCCTGGGGCGCGGGACGCAGGCGCTTGAGCATGGGAGCGCAGTCGACGCGGATCATGCTCACACAGAGCTCGCCGGCGTCGGCTTTGCGTTCGTTCTTGGCTTCCCAGTTGGCGATTGCCGAGCGGAGAAGCTTCTCGAGACGTGCGGCGGCCTCCTTGTTGGAGAACTTGAGGATGCCGAGAGCACGGTTGACCTCGACGCCGCGCACCATGTCGGCCACAAGGCGCATCTTGCGGGGCGAAGAGGGAATATTGAGCAGTTTGGCAAATGCTACCGACTTTTGCTCTTCTTTACGACGGTCGGCGGCTTGTCTTTTTCTTACACCCATTGGTATATTGATTCTTTTCTTTTATTCGGAAAATTATTTATAACACGGGCCTTGATTATTTCTTACGGTTGCCTGAGTGACCGCGGAATGTGCGGGTGGGGGCAAATTCTCCCAGTTTGTGACCTACCATGTTTTCGGTTACATACACGGGGATGAATTTGTTACCGTTGTGAACGGCGAAGGTGTGGCCGACGAATTCGGGGGCTATCATGGATGCGCGGCTCCAGGTCTTGATGACCGATTTCTTGCCACTGGCTTCCATAGCGTCGACCTTCTTCTCCAGCTTCACGGAGATAAACGGGCCTTTTTTCAGTGAACGACTCATATGTTGAGATGTGTTTACTTTGATTAATCAGATTACTTCTTTCTTCTCTCGATGATATACTTCGACGAGTGCTTCTTCGGAGCACGAGTCTTGAGACCCTTCGAGTAAAGACCTTTGCGTGAGCGGGGATGTCCGCCTGATGCACGGCCTTCGCCACCACCCATGGGGTGATCGACAGGGTTCATGACCACGCCGCGGTTGCGGGGACGACGGCCGAGCCAACGGCTGCGACCTGCCTTGCCGCTCTGCTCGAGCGAGTGCTCGCTGTTGCCGACTACGCCGACAGTAGCTTTGCATGCTGCGAGAACCTTGCGGGTTTCTCCAGAAGGAAGTTTGATAATCGCGTAATCACCCTCGCGCGACACGAGCTGGGCAAACGTGCCTGCCGAGCGTGCCATGAAGGCTCCCTGACCGGGACGGAGCTCAATGTTGTGGATGAGCGTACCGACAGGAATTTTGCTCAGGGGAAGAGCATTGCCCACCTCGGGAGCTGCCTCGGCGCCGCTGACAACAGTGTCGCCGACTTTGAGTCCGTTGGGTGCGATGATGTAGGTTTTTGCTCCGTCAACGTAGTAAAGAAGCGCGATGCGAGCCGAACGGTTGGGGTCGTACTCGATCGTCTTTACCACAGCGGGAACACCGTCTTTGTTTCTCTTGAAGTCGATGACGCGGTATTTGCGTTTGTGACCTCCACCCAGGTAACGTGAGGTGAGGTGGCCTTCGGAGTTGCGACCTCCGGAGGATTTCTTGCCGACTGTAAGAGATTTCTCAGGTGTAGTAGCAGTGATCGTACCTTTGAATACACCTATAATCTTGTGTCTCTGCCCCGGTGTCGTGGGCTTGAATTTTCTTACTGCCATTTTTTATCAGATGTTGCTGTAAAAGTCGATGGTTTCACCTTCTGCGACCGTGATAAAGGCCTTCTTCCACTGGTTTGTCTTTCCGCGGAGAAGACCGCTCTTGGTCCAGCGGCTGCGATTTTTGCCTCGTACCACTGCGGTGTTTACATTAACCACTTTAACGCCATAGAGCTGCTCGACCAGTGTTTTGATCTGGTACTTGTTGGCTTCGGGAGAAACCCGGAACGTATAGCGGTTGAGCTTCTCAGTGAGCTGAGTTGCCTTCTCGGTCACGATGGGTGTGATTGTAATTTCCATTGTCTGTTCCTCTCGGTTTATTAAAGTTGGTTAATCACGTCGATGCTGCCCTCGGTTACGATGACAGCATTAGAATTCATCAGCGCGTAGGTGTTGAGATCCTTCGCGTTGATCACGCGTGCGTTGGGCACGTTGCGAGCAGACAAAAATACGTTTTTATTTTGTTCTGCTAAAACGAGAAGAATCTTTTTGCCTTCAGCTTCAATATTTTTTGCAAATTTTACGAAATCTTTAGTTTTCGGAGCCTCGAAATTGAGGTTCTCGACAACTTTGATCTGATTTGCGCGAAGCTTTTCGGTGAGTGCGCTGCGACGTGCGAGCTGCTTAACTTTCTTATTCAACTTGAAACGATAGTCGCGGGGACGGGGACCGAAAACTCGGCCACCACCAACGAGTACGGGCGAGTTGATGTCGCCGATACGCGAACCGCCGCCGCCCTTCTGCTTGTGGAGCTTGCGGGTGGAGCCGGAGACTTCGCTGCGTTCCTTTGACTTGTGTGTGCCCTGACGCTGGTTGGCCAGGTACTGCTTTACGTCGAGATAGACGGCGTGCTCGGAGGTCTCGACGGCGAACACGTCGTCGTTGAGCATCACCTTGCGGCCGGTGTCTTCACCATTGATGTTATATACTGCGAGTTCCATTACTTTTCAATTAAAACGATTGAACCTTTACTTCCGGGGATTGATCCCTTGATCATAAGCACGTTGTGTTCGGGGATCACCTTCACTACCTGAAGGTTCTGCACCGTCACCTTCTCGTTGCCCATCTGGCCGGCCATGCGCATGCCTTTGAAGACCTTTGCGGGATAAGAGCAGGCACCTACCGAACCGGGAGCGCGGAGGCGGTTGTGCTGACCGTGAGTGGCCTGACCTACGCCGCCGAATCCATGACGCTTAACGACGCCCTGGAATCCCTTGCCTTTAGAGGTTCCCTGAATGTCAACGAAGTCGTTTTCGCTGAAAAGGTCGACACAGATTGTGTCGCCGAGCTTGTACTCGCTGTCAAAACCTTTGAACTCGGCCAAGTGGCGCTGGGGAGCTACTCCCGCCTTCTTGAAGTGACCGGCTTCGGGCTTCGTCGTGTGCTTGTCCTTCTTTTCGATGAATCCAAGCTGAAGCGCTTCGTAGCCGTCTTTTTCGGCGGTTTTAACTTGAGTAACTACGCAGGGGCCTACTTCGATAACAGTGCACGGCACATTCTTGCCGT
>CANOUR010000048.1 GCA_947570265.1 uncultured Bacteroidales bacterium
TGCCGCGAAGATAGGGCGCGCACGATGCCTATGACCGACATCGTGCGCGATTTTTAGCTGTTTTAGCTTTCATGCATCTTGCACAGGTCATACAAGTGTCGTAATTTACGATTGGCAATACGAAAAGCTTATGTCACAAAGGATTTAACCTTTGCTTTGGCAGTCGGTTCAAACAGAGAATAAGAGCGAAAATGGCAAAATGGCAAAATGACAAGAGGTAAATCTCTATTGTAGTTGCTCAGATTCTCAAAGTACCCCATAGCATTATTTGCATTTTTGCACTTTCAAAACCTTCCGATGGTGGTCAAAAGGTTTTGAAAGTGCAAAAATGCAAGAAGTGCAAAAAGGGTATATTCTCAGCAAAGAGACAGAGAAACACCACCGAAAGAGAATGCTGCGGGTACGCCCATAGCCTTGAACGCCCTGACGATTGTCCCGACAGTAAGATTGTGACCTCTTTCTATCCTTGACACCTGCGCCCGCTGAACACCCATCAGTTTGCCAAGTTGCTCCTGTGTGAGGTTCTTTTCTTTTCTTGCTTGTTTGATAGCCTCACCGATGATATAGGACTGCAATTCAGCATCCATTGCATCACGGCGCGGCGTCCCTTTCTCGCCGACAACTCGGTCGAGCATTTCATCGTGGGTATATAGTTTAATCTTTTCCATATCTTATATGTTTTTATCGTCGTAATATTTTTTTCGCAGTGCCTCTACATGCGCCAATTCACTCTCCGGTGTCTTCTGCGTTTTCTTCACAAAGCCATGGGTGGCAATCACAAGGTTTCCCGTGTCTTTGTCCCAGAACGCAAGCAGACGGTACTTGAAGCCTTGATATATGGTTCTAAATTCCCATATATCATCGTTCAGTTTCTTGAACAGCTCCTTGTCCATGAAATATCGGCTCTTGGAAATGTTGTAGGCAATCTTGTCTTTGACCTTATCAGGCAATGATTCAAGAAAGACAAGAGCCTCCTCCATATAGGACACATCAAATTTCGCTTTCAATTCCATTTAATATCTGGTTGAGACTGCAAAGATACGAAGAATGTTACATATATAGAAACATCAAGATTGTTATTTTTGTTCCATCGATTGAATTTCAGAGAAAACAAATCGAGTGCTATGCTGCGGATTGTTTCTTTTGAAAGAAACAATCAATCTCTTTTGGGTCAGAAACTGTAGCTCACACCAATCGACGGGATAAATGCGTGAACACTATAGTCGGCAGTGAACCGGCTCTGTGCCGGCAAGCCGAGCGCAGGCATCGAGGCAGCGACAAGATCGGTGTAAGTGACTGATGCATTGTCTTCGCCGACTCCGGCCACGTACATAAATGCCACATCGACACTGAACTGCGGTATGGGGCGGAATGACAGACCGACTGACGGCTCAATCTTTGTCATGCCGGGAGTCTCGGGGTTGTAGTGCTCACGATTGACGGGAGTTGTGTCGACCATCAAACCGGCACGCAGGTCAAGGCGATGAGTCAATGCATATTCCGCGCCTAACGACACCGCCCACGCATTGCTGTAGTTTTTCACAATGTGCTGGTCGTAGGGGCGCAATTGATCGCTGAGAAACTCAATATCGAGCGTCTTGTAAGACTTCCAGCCCGTAAGGCGTGCATCGAGAGCGAGTGTGAGCCGATCAACCGGATGCCATGCTCCTCCTATCGACAACACCCATGGTGCGGGCATCTCGGCTGCGAAATTGGCGCGATCGAGAATATCAAACTTTTCTCCAAGAATCTTTCGTGCCACTTCGTTTACATATGTAAGTGATGCATCGCCGGCCTTGACTTTCATCATCACTTGCGAACGGAAAGATGCACCAACAGTGACACGGCTGTTGATATCCCACATCGCACCGACATTGAATCCGGCTCTGAGCGAAGCCTTTCCGTTGAGGTTGACCGATGCAGGAGTGGTGTTGCCGAATACAGATCCCATGCCCATTGCAGTGGTGAGCATGTCGACTGTGGATGATGAGACAAGTCCTTTGTTGAGATTGACTGATCCCCATGACAAAGTCAGTCCTGCTCCAACTGACACTCCGGGCACAATACGCCATGCCAACGTGGGCTGAATAGTGTAGACTTTAAGATCGACGCTTTGGTTGAGCACTGCTCCGGGCCAGTTGTCTGTCCAGTTGATGGATGATCCATAGGGGGTGTAGAATGCCACACCTGCTTTGAGATTGTCATAGATGCGGAAGGCTGCCGCACCCATTATCGGTGTGCTGACATTATTGTCGGTTTTGTATGTGTCGCCATCATGCACAGCTTTTGCATCGGCGATGATGCCCGTGACAGAAGCACTGATGTCGAGCGTCTTGTCCATAAAAGCCATGCCTGCAGGATTGAAATACATGCTCTCAGCACCCAGATGCAGCGCTGTGCCTGTGTGAGCCATTCCCAGCTGTTTGGCTGACAAAGTGTTGACCTGATAACCTTCGGCTTTTGCTCCGAAAGCAAATGCCGCTACCGCAGCCGCGAGAATAAATTTTTTCATTATCATAAATTTGATAAGTCAGTAGCTGTTCACAAAACAATAGTCCGGTAAAAACGCTACAATAGTTTTAATAATCGGCGGCAAAGGTAGAGAAAACTTTTCTATATTTCTGTTTTTTTGTTCTATTTTTCCGATATGTCCTTATCCAATGCTTCAAGCAGTCTGCGGTCGATGTCGGTGAAACCACTCTGATCGAGTGTCACACAGCGGTTGTGGTCATTGAGATAGCGACGTGGCTGACTCTTAAAGTTGACCGAGGCTACAGAGCGGTTGCAGTCGGCCCGGTGGGTGGATATGCCCGCGAGGTCGATGGCCGTATTGAAGAAACAAGTGTTGGTGGAAACGGCCTTGGATCTATTATCATGCAATGCGCCGGCAGCCATGGGATAGTGTGCCCGATAGCCACGCGAGAGCCATACGACAAACGGCACGTGCAACTGATAGAACGACGGACAGGGCGATGCATGCAGGAACAGTGACCGATCGTCGTCAAAAATATCCTCTCCATGGTCGCTGGTATAGAGCATGGCGGCAATGCCGTGACGCCGTTTGAGAGTGATCAACACCCTGTCGAGCAGGCGGTCGGTCATGGCAATGGTGTTGTCGTATGCATTAATCAACACGCTTCGCTGCTTTGATCCGGCCTCATCGTATGAATCGGGAATAAAACGTGCGTATTCGCGAGGATAGCGCTCGCGATAGTCGAAATGCGATCCATAGGTGTGTAACACGACAAGACGTTTCTTTGCCTTATCGCAAGCCATGAACCGCTCAAATACACGTGCAAGGGTCATATCATTGGCGTCGGAAACAGCAAGTCCGTCAGGTTCACGGATGAAAAGGCAGGTATCGGCCTCTTCTCCAAAAAAGTCGATGAAGGATCCGTTACGGCGTTGGCACGAGATGAATGCAGTGGCATATCCTGCCTCCTTGAAGGCCGTGATGATGCTTTTCACCCGATAGATCGAATCGCCGTAATTAACCGGTGTCAGATGACTCAGCATCAGCGGCACGCTCTTGTGTGTGGTGTTTGACTCACTCATTGCGCGGGGGAAACTGACTATCTCATCGGCATACTCATCGGCAAGCATGGGGGTTGTGGGGCGCGAATACCCGTTGATTTGCCAATGGTCGGCGCGGGAAGTCTCGCCAATGACAAGCACGTATGTCTCGTGGAGGGAATCGGGGTGTGTTGATGATGCTCCAAATGTGAAACCGCGCGATGTCTCGGCATAGTGCTCAAGTTTGATCGAGTGGTCGACGGCAAGCGATATGTTGTAGCCTACATTGAGCGGGTAAATGTCATTCCGAGCCGACCACACCTTGTCGGCTGACACACAGACCGCAAGCATTACCAATCCGGCTACTGCGACAATCATGCCGTGACGACGCGAGTTGCGCAGGAAATCGGGCTTGAGTGTCATGCCTTTGCGCCACATCACCACGCTTACTCCAAGCAATGGCATATAGAGCAATATCACAAACAGAAGTGTCTGCCACATGTTAGACAAAAGCTCACCCGCTTCTCCGGGGTTGGTGGTGGTGAGATTGAGAAACATGTCGACCGCGATAACCGAACGTCCGTAGAGACTGATAAGAACTATTTGAAATGCCGCGAGGAAAACAAGCGGGAAAAACAGCCAGACAGTGCGCCCGACGTTTGGTGACAAAGTCATCAACACCCAATATACGCCCAACGGCAACAATATGTTGACCGCGATAGCTGCCGGCGAGAGCTGTTCGGTAAACGACAGTATCACATTCGGCACCATAAGTGCGCACAAAAACATGATGAAAATCGTGCGCGGTGTGGAAAACAATGACAATATATCTTTAAAACGCTTCATTTATGCTGAATTCAAATCCGGTTGTACCTTTTCCTACTCCAAAATCCACGCGGACATTCACGCGTTTCTTAACTCAAACCGATAGCCTACGCCAGCACATGGAAGCACCCTGTTCCAACGCAATGCCGAGAACGACGGGAATACCGTGCCGGCACCGACCCAAACGGCCACTCCGCTACGCCGCCATACGTGCTGACGCAACTCTACGGTAATATCAGCGGCGCACTTATCGCGATACTGGCCTTCGTAGTAGCCACGCATTGTCGATGATCCGCCAAATGTCGCCATTTCAGGCCATGGGGTGCTGCCATATGTGAACAGACTGCGGAACTTGCCGGCAAGCACACCACCTTTCCACACTTTGCGATAGTGCGACACCTCAAATGCCGTGGATGAAAATGAGTGGGTGGTATTGCCGAGAAAACGTGGATAGAACTTCTGCGAAAGCATCACGTACCATCCGCTCCACGGGGCTGTGATGACATCACGTGTGTCGAGTGTCGCTGTCAAACCGACAAATGTCGATGTGACCGTGCGCGGCTGTCCATCCCAGGGCTCCAAGGGTTCACGACGACGCGTGGCATCAGTCCAGCTCATACCTGCAGCGGGACCAATATATATATGACGCCCCAGGTTCATCAGAAAATCGGCTTTGATGTCGACACCCCGCTCGACAAATTTTGTTTTGGCCTGATGACGTGCCGCATCATATCCAATACCCCAGAAGTATGTGGGAAATGAATAGAACTCCACATTATAATTTATGCGGAAACGATCTTTGGGGAATATATGCGTGCCCTCAAGCGCAAGCGAATAGAACAATGTGGTGCTCAACTGCAGTTTGAGTGCTATCTGGCTCGGTTGTGTCACGGTGTCGGCCAAAGAATGGCTGTAGAGAGCCGATCCGACAAGACCGATGCCAAATTTTGTGTCGGATGAATAGAATGGGCCGCCGATGAACGAGAAGTCGAACTTACGCCTCGGACGCGGTTTGTTTGTCTGATCGAAATAGCGGATCACCTTCTGCACGAGATTAAGTTTGGGAGCGACGCTGTCGTTATGGGATGTGCCCGACCCAACATCCTGTGCAGCAACCGGTAGCGACACCAGCAATGCGATCAATGAGGATCTGATATGACGTGATAGTTGAAACATGTGATCAAATTATACAGATTTTTATACTCATAAAACAAATAAAACACAGGTGAAAGTTTGTTATATGTGAAAGAATCATTTTAGAGTACGTTTCAACTATATTAAAAAAAATGACAACACTACGCCATATACTGATCGCGATGCTGATGGTGTCGGCCATATCGCTGAATGCGGCGGAAGACATGCCTGTCGATTCGGCCGGTGTTGCCGATACGGCCAATGTGGCATCTGTGATGGTCAAGACAAAAAAAATGATCAAGCGTCCACACGATGATCTCTATCAATTGCCCTACTCGATGTGGACACGGCGCGAGAACTGGGTGCGCCTGGCAGAGAACACAGGCGTGCTTTTCGCCGCAGGATTCGCCACATTGGGTGTGCTTGATCTGCTGCCGGAAGATGCCACGGCATGGAACAGAAAGAACATTGATGGCAAACCGATGTTTAAAAGATGGTGGGCCAATTTCCACGCTGGTCCGGTTTGGGACAGTGACCAACCGTTGTTCAACTACATACTACACCCCTATGCCGGCGCGGCATACTACATGGGAGCAAGATCGCAGGGATTCAATGTTCTGGGATCACTCGCCTACTGCGCGTTCATCTCCACTGTATTTTGGGAACTTGGTATAGAATGCTTCAACG
Source organism: uncultured Bacteroidales bacterium (assembly GCA_947570265.1). Lineage (GTDB taxonomy): Bacteria > Bacteroidota > Bacteroidia > Bacteroidales > Muribaculaceae > CAG-1031. Next base: position 6,160 of record CANOUR010000048.1, read on the forward strand.
AAGTGCCATCGATACAGGATCTGATCATCACACCAATCGGTGGAATGGTTCTTGGAGAGGCGTTCTATCTGCTGAAACGACATATTGTGTCACATGACTATCGACTGTGGGGTTCACCTGTGCTTGGCAATGCGGTAGCATTTATCATAGATCCGGTGAACGAAGTGCTCGGACTGGTTTTCGGCAATTCGGCAAGACAATGGATCAAATACAACAAGCAACAATCAGCCATAAACATAACATCGTCCTGGATTCCGCCATCACGCGACTTGAAATTAGGACTCACAATAAACGCAACATTCTAAGAGTGTGTTTGAATTTAACACACTAAGATTGATTATATTGAAGTATTGAAGATTTTATGAATACGTTTCGCATTAATCTTGAGCCCAATTACGGCGCTTTTTCCACCGTCAATCAGTCACGTAGCTCGCTACGTTCCTTCTTCTCGCTGAAAGAATCGCTCGTAATTGAATCTCAATCTTAATACGAGTCAAATTCAAACACACTTTAAAAAGTTACCGATATGAAACGAACAGCAACATCACTCATCGCTATCACGGCAATCACGCTCAAGGTTTCGGCACTGAGTGTAGAGCCTATTGCATACGGCGACATGAACTCATGGATCTCACGCAACATCGAAGAAAGCGCAGTGATCGGAGGCAACACAAAGACTCTCTATGAGGTGGGGCCGACCCAGACCATAAATGGCAACCGCGCCTATATCAACAAAGGTGGTTCGCCATGGGCCACCAGTAATGTCTATGCAAAAGTGGCAGGAGTCACAAAAGGAAGCAATGCCGTGTTCCCGGCCGATCATGCCGGAAATGGCAAATGTGCCAAACTCACATCGCACATGGAGAGTGTGAAAGTGCTCGGCATGGTCAACATGGATGTGATGGTGGCCGGATCGCTGTTTCTCGGCAAAATACATGAACCGATCTCTTCTACAAAAAATCCATATTCAAAGATGGAGATGGGTGTGCCCTACACCAAACGGCCGAAGGCTCTTGTGTTTGACTACAAGCTGGATATGCCCGCAGCAAATTCGCGTGTGAAATCATCGGGATTCGGGTCAAAAAAGACGCTGCCGGGTCATGACAACGCCATAGCCTATGTGGTGCTTCAGCGGCGATGGGAAGACCCTGACGGCACAATACACGCCAAACGTGTCGCCACAGGGGTGCAGAAGTTCGGGAAAACCACTCCCTGGACCAACGGCCATGCGGTGAAACTGACATATGGAGACGCATCGAAACAACCGGGGTACGATGCCACGACGATGGGTCTGCGTGATGGAAACAATGCATACTATACCCGCAACAAAAACGGAAAGATGGTGAAAATCCACGAAGAAGGATGGGATGATCCATCGGCCACACCCACGCATGCCATAGTAATGCTCAGCTCAGGCAGCGGAGAACCATATGTCGCCACAGAGGGTATGGCATTTTATGTCGACAATATCGGATTTGGATTTTGAATACCAACAATATAACACCATAGCACTATGAACCGTTATCTCATCATGGCTTTCGCGGCAACTGCATTGGCTTTTCAAAGCTGCGATAGCGCGTCGTCACTTTCAAAGGAACTCGATGGCGGCTGGTCGGGCAATCCCGAGCGTCTTTTTGACACCCAGGCATCAAGCGGCACTATAATCGAGACGTATTCGTTCACACCCGTCGACACAATCGACAACGGAGGCGACGTTACCATATCGTCACTGATGTCAGTGACCGGAGCCGTAAATGGTGTCGAAGGCATAACAATGCCCATAAGCCTCACAGCAAGCGGATATGCGATGATAAGCGGCACGTGGCAAGCCATCAGTGCCGACCGCGTGGAACTCGTTCTTGACCAAAACTCACTTACTGTCAGAGTTGATCCTGACGCTGTGATCATAAATGCCGATATGCTCACAGGCGGATCTGCCCCAGCCGATCTGACAGCACTAAAACCCAGACTATCGCGCATAATCTCCGATCAGTTGCGTGACGCGGTCGTGCAGCGTTACAAACCGGAGATGACCATGACAAGCGTGTCGGTAAAAGATGGCACGACGCTGAAATTCAAGATTGACAAGACTCCATATTCTCTCGCCCGGCAGACAGAGTGATCAGCAACCATCACAATCGTATCTTTGCCGCAGCCATACTACAATATCCGAAGGATATTTACGTTTTTCATACAGCATGAAACGTATTTTCGGAAATATATTGGCTGCGGCAATGCTCGTGATTATGGGCGCATGCTCCGGGGCGAAGCTGTCGGTTGCCGATGAACAGATGGCGAGGGGTGAATACTTCGACGCCTCGAAGACCTATCGTAAAGTATATAACAAACTCACCAAGCGCGAACAAAGACCCGAACGAGGATTGGTGGCATACCGTATGGCGGAGTGCTACCGCCATCTCAACATGAGCGCACGCGCATCAGCTGCATATCAGAATGCAATCCGATATGGTTATCCCGATTCGACTGCACAACTGCATCTTGCGCGAATGCTGCATGCTGAAGGCAAATATGCACCGGCAATCAAGGCTTATGAGGAATATCTTGCCATTGATCCTGACAACGCATTGGCGCTTACCGGTGTAGAAGGTGCCCGCAAAGCACAGCAACTGAAAAGCAAGCGCACACGCTATGTCGTGAAACAATCGCGTCTGCTCAACTCACGCCGGTCGGATTTTTCTCCAATGTTCAACGGCAATGAAACACTCTATTTCACTACCACAAACGAGAAAGTAACGGGCACAAACCGCTCGGAGATCACAGGTATGAAGAAGAGTGACATATGGATGTCGAAGAAGAATGAGCGTGGCGAATGGCAACGCCCCGAGCCGGTAGAGGGGGAACTGAACTCAGAACTTGACGAGGGAATCGTGAGTTTCTCGCCCGACGGCACGACAATGTATCTCACAAAAGCACGCCGCGAACCGAACGCATCGACAGGCGTGGAACTGTTCACATCCCAACGCTCAGATGCCAAATGGAGTGCTCCGGTGAAGCTTGAAATCACAGCCGACACTGTGTCGAGCTACGGACATCCGGCAGTGAGTCCATCGGGCGAATGGTTGTACTTCACCAGCGACATGCCCGGCACAGGTGGTAAAGACATATGGCGCATCAATCTGAAGGAGCGCGCCGGATCGCTTGAAAATCTCGGAGAGCAGATCAACACACCGGGAGACGAGGTCTTTCCCTATATGCTTACTGATTCGATCATGTATTTTTCGAGCGACGGCCATCCCGGCCTCGGAGGACTGGATATTTTCTGCGCTACGCTTCTTCCGTCCGGACAATGGAAGGTCAGCAATATGGGCGTGCCGATCAATTCCGAAGGCGACGATTTCGGCATGACATTCCTGCCCGGATCAACACGCCCGGAAGGCTTCCTGAGCAGCAACCGAGGCGACGGCCGCGGATATGACCACATTTATTCGTTCGAGCTGCCAGACCTGAAGATAAGCATCTCGGGATGGGTGCTTGACCACGATGAAGAGCCGGTGGCAAATGCCGTGATACGCATTGTGGGCAATGACGGCAGTGTTCAGAAAACCATCGCCAAGGCTGACGGCTCATTCTCTTTCCCGCTGAACCGTGGGGTCAGCTATGTAATGCTCGCCGGAGCAAAGGGTTATCTCAACGCACGGCAAGAGTTCACGGCCGACAATGCTGAAGAGGATGCGGAATACGGAATAGATTTCATGCTGGCATCTCTGACAAAGCCCAATATTGTTGAAAATATTTTCTACGATTTTGACTCCGCGACTCTCAGACCTGAAAGCGCAGAGGCACTCGACGATCTTGTCAAATTGTTGAATGACAATCCCAATATCACGATCGAGATGGCATCACACACTGACCGTCATGGATCGGAGGAATATAATATCGATCTTTCGGAACGCCGCGCCCGCTCAGTGATCGATTATCTTGTGGAGCACGGCATACAAGCAGATCGTCTGCAACATCACGGATATGGAAAATCGCGTCCGAAAACCGTAACCAAGCGCGTGGCCACCGCATTTCCACAGTTCAAAGAAGGAGATCTTCTGACAGAAGAATACATTTTATCGCTTCCTGAGGAGGCAGATCGCGAAGCAGCTGACCAAATCAACCGCCGCACTGAGTTTCAGGTGCTTTCTGTTGACTATAATATGTACTGATGGAATTCCGGACCAAACTGAATCCTGACACCTCACACCGAGGTATGATCAACCACGCGAATCCGATGCTTTTGCTCGGATCGTGTTTCTCTGACGAGATGGGTTCGCGACTCGCGGCCGATGGCTTCGACATAGTCTGCAATCCGGGAGGTACTCTCTACAATCCGATGTCGATACACGCGTGGGTGAAACTGCTTGCAGGAGATCTGACATTCACTCAAAAGGATATCACTACAGGGCCTGACGGACGGTTTCATTCTTGGATGCACCACAGCTCGTTCTCCCGTAAAAGCGAGGAAGAGGCGCTGACTGTGATGAATAAGTCTCTCGAGGTCGGCCGGAAGGCACTACAGAATGCCAAGGTGGTGTTCATCACTCTCGGAACTACCAGAGTGTTCCGCCTCAAAGAATCGGGTATGTGTGTAGCCAACTGCCACAAACACCATCCTGCCACTTTCACAGAGACACGTATGTCTCTTGATGAATGTATCAGTGCTCTTGAGGGTATACGCGACACAATACTCGATGTGAATAAAGAGGCCACGATTGTATTTACCGTGAGTCCGGTACGTCATCCGGGACAAGGAGGCCTGCACGCCAATGCTCTGTCAAAAGCCACATTGCTTCTTGCTACCGACAGCATCGACGGCACTATATATTTTCCGGCATATGAAGCTCTGACTGATGATTTGCGCGACTATCGGTTCTATGCCCCCGACATGCGCCATCCTTCGCCGGTAGCAGCCGACTACATATATGATCTGCTTTGTGAATCGATGATGACATCGTCGACCATCGCACATGCCATCGAATGCCGGCGTATGTCACGCCGAGCCGCCCATCGCCCTATGGCAGATAGACAACCGTGAGCGTGCGCCCTGAATTTACACCCAATTTACGTGCTGAAAACCATCTGTCGGGACGACATCGGGAGCATCCACACGGCATAGCCACTGCATCAGGACTTACTCCACACTCGGCAAGGGTCATCGCCACGGCGGCAGGCAGGTCGACATGCGGTTTAGGGGTCAGGTCAACAACAGCATCAGACAATGAAGCTTCACGAAACAGCGCAGCCACTTCATGACCGACCTCGAAACATCCACGGCATATGCAAGGCCCCATTGCCGCGTGTATGCGCGACGGCACAGCTCCGATTGCCACCATTGCATCAACAGCCCGAGCCGTGATTCTGCCAACCGTACCCTTCCAACCTGAATGTACGGCTGCAATGACACCGGCCTCGGGATCAGCCAACACAACCGGGACACAATCAGCAGTGTTGATACACAACGCCAGCTGACGTTCAGACGTCACAATGGCATCAACATCAACAGGCTCACATGGTGAACTGACAATGGCTACGTTAAGGGAATGTGTCTGCCGCGGCATCACATATGGCATGCCAAGCCGGTGTCGGCATGCTTCAATATGGGCGGGATCGTCACCGGTGTAGGAACAGGCGTTGAATCCGTCATAGGGATCTGACGGGTTGCAGCATCCGCGCTGTGTCGAGAATGCCACAACCCCTGCGGCAAGATTCAGAGGCTCACAGCCTATCGTCGTCGAGGGTAGATTCATATTCCCAGTCACCCTCTTCGTCGTCCCAATCTTCGATGTCATCGTCATTGTCATCGATCTGCGGTTCAGGCTCGAATATAAACTCGTCCTCTTCCTGCACACGATGGCGAACATCAAGCGGACGATGCGTTATCGGCTCGGGATTGATGATGTTTCGCTCGTCGTTTATCTCTTTCCACAACAGATCTTTAAGCTCGGTCAGACCCTGACCGGTGACAGCAGATATGTAGAGATGCGGCACATCGCCGGGTAGAGTCGGATCGATCTCCGACATGAGCTCATTGTCAAGCATATCTGACTTCGAGATCGCCAGAACACGCGGTTTATCAGCCAACTGCGGATTGAACTGCTCGAGTTCATGCACAAGCATCTCATATTCGGCTTTGATGTCGTCGGCATCGGCGGGAACCATAAACAACAGCACGGCATTGCGCTCGATGTGACGCAAGAAACGGAGTCCGAGACCTTTTCCTTCGCTTGCTCCCTCGATGATGCCGGGAATATCGGCCATGACAAATGTGGCGTTGCCACGCCACTCCACAATTCCAAGCTGCGGCTCCATGGTGGTGAACGGATAGTCGGCTATTTTAGGCCGCGCCGCACTAAGAGCGCTGAGCAATGTGGATTTTCCGGCATTGGGTAGACCGACAAGACCGACATCGGCAAGCAGTTTCAACTCAAGGACGACTGAACGCTCCACGGCAGGTTCACCCGGCTGTGCGTAACGGGGTGTGCGGTTTGTGGCACTTTTAAAATGCCAGTTTCCAAGACCACCGCGTCCGCCACGGAGCAGTTTCACCTCCTGACCATCGTCAGTCACCTCGCAAAGATACTCACCGGTTTCGGCATCGAACACCACCGTTCCACACGGCACGTCCACTACCACATCCTCGCCATCTTTTCCAAACGAACGTCCGGCACCTCCACTTTGGCCGTTGCCGGCAAATATATGGCGACGGTAGCGGAGTGGCAAAAGTGTCCACATGTGGCTGTTGCCACGCAGAATGACATGCCCGCCGCGACCGCCGTCACCACCGTCAGGCCCGCCTTTGGGAACGTATTTGGCACGATGGAAATGTCGCGATCCCGCGCCACCTTTACCCGAACGGCAGAGGATTTTCACATAGTCTATGAAGTTGGAGTCAGCCATAACATAAATTCTTTTTCTTATAAAACAAAAGAGAAGGCGATCAGATTTTCATCTGCATCATTTCGCACGCGTGACGGTAGTCGGCGGGAGAACCGATGTCGATCCATGTGCCGTTTATCGGAAACCATGAGACATTGAGTTTATCACGCAATGCGCTTTCGATCAAATCGGTGGCATCTGTTCGTCCGGTCAAAGGGAGCTGAGCCAACAAACGGTTTGATATCATATAGATGCCTGCATTTGCATGATAGCTCATAGACGGTTTCTCGACAATTGCCCTGACCCTATCGCCATCGGTCTCCATAACGGCATATGGCACTGACACTACATAAGGAATTGCAGCTATGGTGATGTCGGCGCAGGTCTCCTCGTGACGCAGATACATGTCCTCGAGTGATATATCGGTGAGCAGATCGGAATTCATCACAAGCGTGACACCATCGGGATCTGAAGCTGCGTCAGTAAGCACTACCGAGCCGATAGTACCCATAAACTGTGGCTCGCGCACTGTCTTCACCTGCAATCCCTCCACGACATCGGCGAAATGTGCCTCGATCTGATCAGCGAGATAATTTACGGTGACTGTCACATCAGTGACACCAGCGCGGGCAAGCGCACGGATATTGTAATCGATTATCGGACGACCTCCGACCTCGAGCAGAGGCTTGGGAGTGGTGAGTGTGAGCGGACGAAGACGTTCGCCACGTCCTCCGGCCATCAGTACTGCTTTGACCGGAAGGACTGTCTGCGTGACACGGGTGTCGATAATGCCCACAGGATGACCCTGAGCATCGACCACCGGCACGAGAGTGATACCTTCGTGCCGGATCTCTCTTAGACGGTCGGGGCGTATGTCGTTCTCGATCAATGCGCGGCAATGGCGATACATGGCGCTTGCCACCGGTGCATCAATACCCTTTCCGGCCAACAATGCGCGTCGGATGTCGCCGTCGGTCAGTGTGCCGACAAGGACTCCGGCAGCATCAATGACAAGCAGTGTCATTTTTCCTCCGGGGAGAGTGTTGATACGCTCCATTGCCTGAAGCAATGTGACGTGCTCCGCTATGATGTGACGATCGATCTCTGTCATAGATTTCTGCATATTGTTTCGGCTATAATCCAATCGAGAGGGGTGTCGAGATCAACGCTGCGTTGCGCCGGCATTTCAACAGGCACACGCCGTGGCATCGCACCAAGTTCCATTTTGCGGATCGACTGTGGGTTAATGACATATACCGCTCCGTTATAAACCCATGCCTGTGGGGCGTCCTGCCGACGGGTGAATTGGCCATTGCCTTTGCTGATATGCAGAAAGCCGTCGCTATCCGTCTCAAAACAATCGTAATAGGGATTGGCAGGAGACCGGCATACCGTGACGGCCATATCAATATCAGGATCCTTGTGGCGGTATGCAGCTTCGCAGGCTCGAATGTCATCCACGGTGCGAAGCGGGGATGTAGGTTGCAGAAGCACTACGGTATCGTATGCGATGCCCATGCGGTCGGCATAGTCCATGACATCGAGAATCACACCGCGCGATCCGGCAGTGTCTGTGGCGAGAGATGCAGGACGCATGTATTCGACAGGTAATCCGGCATCACGCACCACCTGGGCTATCTCTCCGCTATCGGTGCTGAGGATGATACGTTCAGACGGAGCGAGCTGCATTGCGGCTTCGACAGAATACAGCACCAACGGTTTGCCGCAGAATGGCCGGATGTTTTTGCGGGGAATGCCTTTGCTTCCTCCACGCGCCGGGATGATATATAATGGAGTCATATCAATCGAGCGGAATTACATCGTGAAATTTTTTGTTGCAGATGCCCTCGAGCGGTGTCTGTGTCAGAGCGTCGACGATGCGGTCGAGCGTGTCGGGCTTGGCATAGGGATTGACGGTGGATGCCGCCTTTTGCTGCATAGGCTGGCTCAATGCCAACCGGATTGCCTGAGCTATTTCCTGACGTGAGTCGCCACAATGGATCACACTGTCGGCGGCCATACGTCCGCGCTGGCGTATGCCGATATCGACGGTCGGTGTTCCGGCAGACGGCACTTCCACGATTCCGCTTGATGAATTGCCGACAACAGCACCGGCCAGGCCAATGGCACGCAGATAACGACGGCGGCCAAGCGATGGCACGAGCACTACTTTGCCGGGACGTCCGGCAGCGTATGCTTTCAGGCGCTCGATAACACGGCTGCCGCGGGCATCATTATTCGGATAGGTGATGATTGCACGGATATGGCCGATGTCGTCGATCGCTCCGGTGAGCGCGTCGATGCGACTGTCGATATCGGCAGGGTCGAGTGTTGCCGGATGATATGTGACGATGATGGTGTCGCGGTCGACATCCATGCCGATGAACTCGCTGAGTTCTCCGGCGGTTGCCATCTCGGCATTCATGAGATTCCAGACACCGATCGCTCCGGTGTTGATGACCCTTGCGGGGTCTTCGCCCATGGCGATAACACGGCGGCGGTATTGCTCTGTGGCGGTGAGATGCAAAACACTCATCTTTGTGATAGCATGACGAATGCTGTCGTCGACTGCACCTTCGGAAAGCTCACCTCCGGCTATGTGAGCCAGAGGCACATGCATCATCAGGCATGCCGATGCGATGGCAAGCATCTCAAAGCGATCGCCGAGTATCAGAGCCATGTCGGGGCTGATACGCGCAAGTATCTGAGCCGCATTTTCCATGCAACTTGCCATCGATGCCACTCTCGACAGATCTGTTGTGGCATCGGCATCCATCGGCAACTCGACCGGTGAGAATCCATCGTTGCGAATCTCATCAACGGTGTGGCCAAACCGATTGCTGAGGTGCATGTTGGTTGCGACCACAGTAAGCGCCACATCGTCACGTGCATCGAGCGCACGGCAGATGGGACTGAGCAACCCCCAGTCGGCGCGAGTGCCGGTGAACACGACAATCTTTCTCATAGTGCAAATTTACGCATAATTTCGCAACCTTTAACATCCCGCGGGTGTTTTAATAACAGTTTCAACTATATTCAGTTTCAACTATATTCAGTTTCAACTATATTCATCATGAGAAAAAACATCGTTGCAGTGATGATGACCGCACTTGTCACTCTGACCGCCAGCGGCAGGTCTCTGGCCGATATACATCTCGACTCACTGAAGCAATCTCACCGGATAGTGTACATCGGTGGGACGCCTTCGCGTCCATCGGACAGTTACAACGAGTATGACTCGCATTCAGACTCTGTCAGGCAGCTGATCGACAATTTCTACTATGACCAGTTCAGGCATTTTCAAGATCCGGCCGCACCATATTTCCTGTTCATGAGCAAGGATGCAAAACTGGCCATGGGCTTAGGTGGATGCGTGAGGATGCGCGGATGGTACGACTGGGGCGCTCCAATGCCTTCGAGCGCATTCATGCCTTATATGATCTCGATGACACCCGATCCGACACGAAAGCGCAGTCTGGGCACTACACCGGCCGGGACGGCTATTTTCTATCGTGTGATCGGGCGTAACAAACGGTTCGGCAATTATCAGCTTTACATCGAGGCTAATTTCAACGGCTATCAGGCACGGGATTTCCACCTGAAGAAAGCCTATGGAATGATCAACGACTGGACCATCGGCTATGCGCCATCGACATTCTCAGATCCGTCGGCTGAGCCTCCGACGGTGGATGCCGCAGGGCCGAACAGCAAGGTCAGCGGCACGAATGTGCTTGTCAGGTGGATGCACACGTTCCGCCATGACTGGACATTGGCTATGTCGGTAGAAACGCCTTCGACCGCCATCGACGCTGACAACAAAACGACAAAGAAGGTGAGCAACTGGCTGCCTGATTTCGCCGCATTCATACAACGCGGATGGGGAGAAAGCGAGCATGTGCGTCTGTCGGGGATCGTGCGCTCGCTATCGTACCGGGATCTGACCGAGGGCAAGAATGTCAACAAAGTCGGCTGGGGATTGCAACTCAGTTCGGTGTGGCATCCGCTGCGCGAGGTGACCACTTATATGTCGGTCAACGGAGGCATGGGATACGAGAGTCTGTGCAATGATCTGGCGGTAGG
>CANOUR010000049.1 GCA_947570265.1 uncultured Bacteroidales bacterium
ATACATTGACAAGACTCTCAAAGACAAGATAAAATAAATTTTAAACAGTTTCTTTGATCACTTCACGATCACCTTGGTCACAACGTTGCCCTGCTTCTTGATGAAGAGACCATTCTGGGGATTAGCCACGCGCACACCGTTGAGATTGTAATATACGGCTGCTGCATTGTTTACGGCCTCGACATTTTCAATTGCATCGTCTTTGCCTTCCTTGACTGTCAGAGTCTTGGCCTCGGCATCGAAAACAAATGTCCACGCACCGGTCAGGCCTTCAACCTTGAAGTTTGTGTTGTCACTCGTAGCGCAGAGCATGTCAGCGGCAGCGCCGGTGATTGTGAGATACTCAGCTCCGTTGGGGCAAGAGAACCATGCAGTCTGGGCGCCTGCGGTGAGTTCCTTGATGCCAAACTCGCCGGCTGCATTCTCAAGAGCCTCGAAAGAGCAGCTCCACAGATTGTCGTCGGCTGTCATGTTAACCGAATTCCATTCGCCGGTGGCAAAGTTTCCATGAAGAGCATATGTCACTTCTGCTTCGCCAACTTCACCGGTAACAGTGAGCATCTTGGTGTCGAGCACGAAAGATACAACTGCATTTTTCACAACGGCAACATCATCGGCAAATTTCACATTATTGTCATTGCCTTCGCTGAGTTCGAGAGCTTCGCCGAGAGTCAGAGGAGTTGTCGAACCGAGCCATACAGTCTTGTCGGCGATGGTCTTGTCGACTACCTTGAACTCTGTGGTAAGAGATTCTACAGTAAGAGTGTAAACACCGTCTTTAAGCTCCATTTCGTTAGCGTCTGAGCTCCAACCGTTGAAACCACCGGCGAGGAATACCTGTGCGGATGCGCAGAGCGAAAGGCTCACTGCTGCTGCTGAGAGTAAAAATTTCTTCATAAATTAAAATTTAAATGAATGAATGTAAGTATGGTTTATAAATGTAAGTATGGTTTATATAGGTTATTATTACAAATGTATGAAGAATCCGCCAACATACAAATTTATTAATAGTATTTAACACCCATTAACAACAACGGTTCCCGCCTTGCCTTTGCAAAGCGGGAGTCGTTCTCTAACCAAAATTTATTTTTTGAGGCCGCATGCCGAGCACTTCTCGGCGATTTGCGTAAAGAAATCATTGCCCTTATCGTCAACGAGGATAAATGCAGGGAAATCCTCTACCTCGATTTTCCAGATAGCCTCCATGCCAAGCTCGGGATATTCGAGCAATTCAACCTTCTTTATCGAATTTTTGGCAAGTATGGCAGCAGGGCCACCGATCGATCCGAGATAAAATCCGCCATGCTTATGGCACGCATCAGTCACCTGCTTCGAGCGGTTGCCCTTGGCAATCATCACCATTGAGCCACCTGCAGCCTGGAACTGATCGACATACGAGTCCATTCGTCCTGCCGTCGTCGGGCCAAACGAGCCTGAAGGCATGCCCTGAGGTGTTTTTGCCGGGCCGGCATAATATATGGGGTGATCCTTGAGATACTGGGGCATCGGTTCGCCCTTGTCAAGACGTTCCTTGATCTTTGCGTGAGCGATGTCACGACCAACGATGATAGTGCCGTTGAGCGACAGGCGCGTCGACACCGGATATTTCGACAACTCCTTGCGTATCTCATCCATCGGACGGTTGAGATCGATCTTCACGACCTCCCCTTCACCGTTTCGGCGGTATTCTTCTGGTATAAGTTCACCGGGATTAGCATCGAGCTTCTCGATCCACAGACCCTCGCGGTTGATCTTCGCCTTGACATTGCGGTCGGCCGAGCAACTCACGCCCAATCCCACGGGGCACGATGCGCCGTGGCGGGGCAGACGGATCACACGGATGTCATGCGCGAAATATTTGCCTCCGAACTGTGCACCCAGACCGATGCGGCGTGTCTCTTCGAGAAGCTGACGTTCAAGTTCCTTATCGCGGAATGCATGTCCGAGTTCATTGCCATGATCGGGCAGCTCATCATAATATTTCACTGACGCCTTCTTGACCGTCTCGAGATTCTTCTCGGCCGACGTACCGCCGATGACAAATGCGATGTGATATGGCGGACATGCTGCCGTGCCGAGGCTCTTCATCTTCTCCACGAGGAAAGGAACGAGAGTCTTCGGATTGATCAGAGCCTTTGTCTCCTGATAAAGATATGTCTTGTTGGCCGATCCACCACCTTTGGCCACAAAAAGGAAATGATACTCATCACCGTCCACTGCATGTATATCGATCTGCGCCGGCAGGTTGCAACCGGTATTGACCTCATCATACATGTTTAGCGGAGCATTCTGCGAATAACGCAGATTGTCCTGAGTGTATGTATCATACACACCGTGGCTCAGGAATTCCTCATCGTGTCCGCCTGTCCACACAGCCTGACCCTTCTCGCCGTGTACGATAGCCGTGCCCGTATCCTGACAGAACGGAAGCTGACCCAAAGCAGCCACTTCTGCATTGCGCAGCATCGTCAGAGCCACGAACTTGTCGTTTTCGCTCGCTTCGGGATCATGAAGGATCTTTGCCACCATCTCATTGTGTTCGCGGCGAAGCATGAATGCGTTGTCATGCGTGGCCTGACGGGCAAGTACACGGAGAGCCTCGGGATCGACCACAAGCATTTCATGGCCGTTCCAGTTCTCTACTTTCACATAGTCTGATGTGAGGAAGCGATATTCGGTCTTGTCCGGACCAAGCGGAAACATTTCCTGATATTTAAACGGAGGTGTTGCCATTATAAACTGATTTTTTATGTTAGAGTTACAGCGTAAGAGATTATCTGTCGGCAAATGAAAGAGAGGGGATGACAAAATTAGCTGTTTTCAAGGACAGGGACAACATCGGCTCGGGAAAAAATGTTATTTTTGCACAATAATACACCTGTACGATGAAGATTTTCACCAACGACGACATAAGAAAGATCGACCGCTACACCATCGATGAGGAAGGAATTTCCGCACACGAGCTGGTGATGCGCGTGGCTGAGGGAGTCACAGCCGAGATCGTAAAACGATGGCGTCCTACACGCCCACTGACAATATTCGCCGGCCCGGGAAACAACGGTGCCGACGCGCTTGCCGTGGCACGAATGCTCATCGAACAGGGATACGATCCCGAGGTGTATCTGTTCAACATTCGCGGCAACAGTCTGTCACGCGAATGCCGTACATGCCGCGATGAGCTGTTGGCTACAGGCCGCGCACGCCTGATCGAGATCACCGACTCCATGGAACATCCCGAACTCACCGAACGGCATCTCGTGGTCGACGGCCTGTTCGGCAGCGGTCTGCGCGATCATCTCGGGGGTGGCTACTGCATGCTCGTGCGCGACATCAACGAGAGCGGCGCCGACGTGGTGTCGATCGACATTCCTTCCGGGCTTTTCGCCGACTGGAATCCCAACACCATAGCCCGCAATGTCGTGCACGCCACACTCACGTGCGCCGTACAGTTCCCGAGACTGTCGTTCTTCATGGCCGACAATGCCGAGCTCACAGGTCAGGTAAAGACAATCGACATAGGACTAAGCGCGGCCGCCATACGTGCCACGCCCACAAAATACCATCTGGTTGAGGCTCACGACCTGCGTCGCGTGCTCCGCCCACGCAAGGACTTCTCAAGCAAAGCCGACTATGGGACAGCGCTGATCGTAGCCGGAAGCTACGGCATGATGGGCGCGGCTGTGATGAGCGCCCGCGGGGCTCTGCGTTCGGGAGTGGGCAAACTGAGCGTCCACTCACCCCGATGCGGATTCAACATCCTCCAGACCGCTGTACCCGAAGCCCTATATCATCACGACAAAAACGACATTATTGTCACAGACATGACACCGGCTCACGAATACAGCGCAATAGGCATCGGTCCCGGACTCGGCACAGCCGACAGCACCATGCAGGCGCTCGAGACCATGATCCGCACCTACCGCAAGCCGGTTGTACTCGATGCCGACGCTCTCAACCTGCTGTCGCGGCGCAATGCGGTGCTCGCTATGCTTGCGCCTGGCACCGTCCTCACACCTCACGCCGGAGAATTCGACCGTCTGTTCGGCGCACAACCCTCATCCGAGGCCCGTCTCATCAAAGCCATCGACGTCTGCCGTCGCCACAACATTGTCATTGTACTCAAAGGCCACTACACCGCCACCGTACGCCCCGACGGCAAGGTATTCTTCAACTCGAGCGGCAACCCCGGCATGGCCACCGGAGGCAGCGGCGACGTGCTCACCGGAGTGATCACGTCGCTCATGGCTCAAGGCTACCGCAGCGAACTGGCAGCCGTGGCCGGAGTGTTTATCCACGGCCTTGCAGGTGACATCGCAGCCGAACGTCATGGCTCATGGGGCATGACCGCATGCGATATTGCCGATTGTCTTGGTGAAGCAATAAAAATGATTACCGAATGAAACCGATTTACGCCACAATTATACTATGCGCCATAGCGGCCAACATCGATGCCCGGGCGCAGATGACCCGCAAACTCACCGCAGGCAAGGACAGTGAGTACGGACTCGTCTACACACTTCCCAACACAGCGTTCGATGTGACTCTCGCTGCCGAGAAGCGCGTCGAGACTCCCGGAGAATTCAGGCTGTATTCAAAAAAATATCTCCACATCGATCCGATACTCGAGCCATCGGTGAAGTGGACTCTCACCGGCGCCGAGATACAACCTGTGGCCGTGCCCGATGCCGATGAAAGATGGCGCGTGCAATTCAAAAACGGATCGTCGGTGTTTATGACGCTTACCGATGCCGGATTTCCGCTTGCGGTCAATGACGATGACTACTCCCCCGCCCCACGGCCGCAAGGGACACTCAAAGCGATAGCCGCCGAGCCATCGATACTCGAGACCTCCGCTGCCCGCGAGGCAGTGACCGAAGAGATGCTGCGCAGCCACTCTACAGCAAAGCGCGCCGAACTGGCAGCCGCACGCATCTACGAGATACGGCAGACACGCGCCGACATTCTATCCGGTCAAGCCGATGCAATGCCGGCCGACGGAGCTGCCATGCAACTCGTGCTCGACAATCTCGGTCGTCAGGAAGCCGCTCTCACAGCCATGTTCACCGGCACGGTCTCGACATCGACCGAGATCGGCACATTCACCGTCACACCCCCCGATGCCGACGCCGCGACACGCATAACGGTGGCACGTCTGTCGGTGCTCGACGGCATCGTTGACGCCGACAATCTAAGCGGCGCACCCGTCTACATCGATTTCAGCGACATTGTCACTGCTGAACTCCCTGTCAACGAAAAAGGCGTGACCAAAACATTCCCCAAAGAAGGACTTGCCTACCGCATACCCGGTCAGGCCAACGTTTCCGTCAGCTACGACGGCCACACTCTCGCCTCACTCGAAATGGCCGAGGTAGCGCAATACGGAGTGGTATTCGGCATCGATCCCGGATTATTCACCGACAAGAAAGCTCCGTCATACCTGCTGTTCAATCCGCTCACCGGAGGTGTAAGAGAGCTTGGAGCACTTCAGAACGACAGCAACCGGTAACTGACTCCCACACCCACCATAGGCTGCACCCCACGAGGGGTGACAGCCACACCTGCCGTGACGCTCACGCCCCAGCGTCGCCATCGTCCTGCGCGTTCCAGCGTGTCAACGATTCTGTTCGTTACCCGGATCATCTCACGCCTCAGCTCAAGAGTGTCGAGACTCACATCAAATCCGCTCACCACAGCCCTGTAATCTGCCGTCTCATACACGGCACTCTCGACAGGAACAGCCACACTCACCACCGTATCGGCATCACACAGACTGTCTGCCACCAAAGGCATCTCCCTGACGACATTGCGCACCACCACACGCGATGCCGCCTCATGACGCGCCACTACCAGAGTATCTGTAACCCTCACCGTGTCAGACACCACTTTGACCTGACTCCCGGCACCCGTACTCTCACGTTGCCATACTGCCACCGACACAATTAAAGCACCGACGACCACACCAATAAAAAATCGTTTCATAAGTAATTAGCAAATTAAATTGCCGCTAAGATAAGCCCGCACACCCACCGGCGACCTGACATCGCGCACAACCAATCACACACCGGCATTGTTATACTGACGTGATCTCACGTTTCATCCGCTTTCTGTCCCGCAAACGGCAAAGCGTGGCCACAGCAGTCACACGGTTCTCCCACCGCTTTGCCATCGTCATCGCTCCCGTCGGCTCTGTTCTTCAGTGGCTGGCAGTGGCGGCCGCAGTGACATTTATGGTCACTATGATAATCTTCGCCGGATTTGAACATCATTCCTACGATCACATGCTCATCCGCAGGCTGATCCGCGCGTGCCAGATCACATTCCTCACCAATCTCATATTCCACCTCGTGCTGATGACGCGCAGCTACACCCGCAGCCGCCGCTGGCTTCAGCATGCGGTCGACGTGCTGCTTCTGCTCACCCTGTTGCCGCTGCTCTACCCACATCCGCGACATCCGTGGATTCCCTGGCTCGAACAGCTCGCCTATGCTCCGCTGACAATATATGTGATACTCACCCTCTACTCACTCGTGCAGCTATGCTATGCCGTTATGCGCATTCCCGGCAAACGCACCAACCCCTCGCTGCTGCTCACCGTGAGCTTCCTGCTACTGATTGTCATCGGCGCCCTGCTGCTCATGCTCCCACGCTGCACAGTCCACGGCATATCGTTCATCGACTCGCTCTTCGTATCGACAAGCGCCGTATGCATCACCGGACTCACCCCCGTTGACATATCATCCACATTCACCCCCCTTGGCATCACCGTACTGGCAATCCTTATTGAGACAGGCGCCCTCGGCGTCATGACATTCACATGCTTCTTCGCCATGTTCTTCACCGGCAACCAATCGATCTACAGCCAGCTGCTCATGCGCGACGTGATTTACTCCAAATCAATGAACTCGCTCATCCCCACCCTGCTGTATGTGCTTGCATTCACCGTCACGATCGAAGCCGCAGGAGCAATATGCCTCTACTTCACAATACCCGACTCACTGATGATGGACACACACGACAAAATCATATTCTCCGTGTTCCACTCCATATCGGCATTCTGCAACGCCGGATTCTCAAACCTGCGCGACGGGCTATCCAACCCGGCACTGATCAACGGTGACCAGACCATCTACTGGACAGTCAGCCTGATCATCATATCTGGCGCGATCGGATTCCCCATACTCGTAAATTTCAAGGACGCCATGGCCATTCGCATCGGCAACACCATCCGCCGCATCACCCGACGCGGCAACATCCGCCACATCTGCCACCTCTACGACACAAACACAAAAGTAGTCCTCGCGACATTCGGCATTCTGCTCGCCTTCGCAGCCATAGCATTCTACTTCCTCGAATCAGGCAACTCGCTCTATGGAATGACACAATGGCAACGCATCAGCCAATCGGTCTTCAACGCCGTCACACCCCGCTCAGCCGGATTCTCGTCAGTCAACCCCGCCGGATTTCTCAACGTCACACTCGTGATGATCATGTTTCTCATGTGGGTTGGCGGAGGAGCGCAATCCACAGCCGGAGGCGTGAAAGTCAACACCCTCGCCGCAATATGCATCAACATGCGCTCCATCGTCACCGGACGCGAACAAGCCACAGCATTCCATCGCACGATAGCCGTCGCATCCATCCGGCGCGCCAACGCCATCGTCGCCACCTCCATCCTCACCTTCCTGCTCTACTCTCTGACCATGCTCCTTCTCGAACCCGAGCTTCCCGCACGCGACGTGCTCTTCGAGACACTCTCGGCACTATTCACTGTCGGATCTTCACTCGGCATCACACACCACCTCGGGCCCGAGGCAAAAGCCGTGCTATGCACCGCCATGCTCTTCGGACGCGTCGGGCTGATATCGCTGATGACCGGACTGACAGGCACAAGCCGCAAAGCTCTCGTACGCTACCCCACCGACAATCTGATCATCAACTAATCCACCCCAACCATGCGCTATCTCATCATCGGACTCGGCATCTACGGATCGAATCTCGCAGTCGATCTCACCAACATGGGACACGAAGTGATCGGAGCCGACACCCGGGCATCGATCGTCGAAAGCATCAAAGACAAGATCTCCACAGCCTATATCCTCGACTCCACCGACGAATCATCTTTGAAATCACTCCCGTTGTCGACAGTCGACATAGTCATCGTAGCCATCGGCGAAAATTTCGGCGCCAGCGTGCGCACAGTCGCCCTGCTCAAAAACGAAGGCGTCAGGCACATCTACGCCCGCGCGATCGACCAGCTGCACTACTCGATTCTCGAAGGATTCGGCATCGACCGCATCATCACACCCGAACAACGTGCCGCGCGCGACCTCGTGTGCGAGATGGCGCTCGGATCTGATGTCGAGTCAATGTGCGTCGGCTCCGACGTCTACGTCCTGCGGTTCATCGCCCCTGCCTACTTCCATGGCATGCGCTACGCCGACATAGGCCTGCAGAAAGACTACGGCCTGACACTGGTGGCCGTAAGCCGCAAAGTCCTACGCTCCAACATCATCGGCATGAAAGTAAACAAAGAGATCATGCTCGACATCGCCGACCCCGACATCAAAGTCGAGAACGGCGACACCATCACCGTGGCCGGACACCTGTCGGGATACCGCAATCTATGCCACACCATCGGCGGTTAGTCAACTGCCAAAAAAATGAAGCCCTCGCGGAGAGCTGAATTGCTCGCCGCGGGGCTTCGTGCAAACTGTGAATTAGGGTCAGTAGTTACATATTCTGCGATCAGCGATCCTCAGCCTCGTACATGAGAGTCATCGAAGGACGATCGCAGATTTCGGCAGGGCCGAAATACTGTATCGGGCCCGGATAGATATAGCAGGTATCCACAGCCCACTGGTCGCGCTGCGAGGCAAACTTCTTGAACGGCGCACCGTCGAGTTTCACGAGAGCCTTCTGTATCACAGGCTTCATCTCGCCGTTGCGGCGCTCCATGTTCATCATCATTGTGATAGGTATTCCGCCAGGCACCCACTGCTCCACAGGCTTTGTCAGGTCTCGCAGAAGAGTCATGTAGCCAGTCACACCGGCTTTCACCAGACCGGCGGCGTTATATCCCAGACCATAGCAATAGTTGGCATCGAAATTCGACGGGAACGAGCAACGGCCCTCATAGCCGAAGAAATGATGCATCGTCGAGAACTTGCCGTTATACTCGCCAGCCTCGCGCATCTCCTCGAGACGGTCAGCCACCATGCGGCTGATCAGCTTCTCAGTCTCGATCAGCGACACCTGCACATTGCCGTGAGGATCGCGGTCGAGCGTGAGCTGACGCGCCACATCATGCGGCAGACGAGAATATGTCTTGGCATTGGCCTCGCTCAGATGCTCCAGCACATATGCACGCAGCTCCTTGTTGTCGAGATCAGCGATCTTATCTCCCTCGGCAGCGATCATATCGTTGAGTTCCGAAATCAGACGCTTCACCGCCGGAATAAACTCTATCAGACCCTCAGGTATCAGCACCGTGCCGAAATTCAATCCCTTGGCGGCACGCCGTGCCACCACACCCGCGATCTGATCCACAATATCATTGAGCGTCTGGTTCTCAGCCTCAACTTCCTCAGAGATTATGCAGACATTGGGCTGCGTCTGCAGCGCACACTCCAGAGCTATATGGCTGGCCGAACGGCCCATGAGCTTCATGAAGTGCCAATATTTACGCGACGAATTGCAATCGCGCTGCACATTGCCTATCAGCTCGCCATAAACCTTCGTTGCAGTGTCAAAACCAAATGACACCTCTATCTCGCTGTTCTTAAGGTCGCCGTCGATAGTCTTCGGACACCCGATCACACGCACTCCCGCATTTATGCTCTTGTAATATTCGGCGAGCACAGCCGCATTGGTGTTCGAGTCATCGCCTCCGATTATCACCAGGGCATCGATATTGAGTTTCTTGAGTATCTCAAGACCCTTGTCAAACTGTTCTTTTTCCTCAAGCTTGGTGCGACCCGACCCGATCATGTCAAAACCTCCGGTATTTCGGTATTCATCTATGATGTCGGCTGTAAGCTCCTTGTATTTATGATCCACCAGACCGCTCGGCCCCATCAGGAAACCATAGAGACGGCTCTCGGGATTGATACTCTTTATACCATCAAAAAGACCGCAGATCACATTGTGTCCGCCGGGAGCCTGTCCGCCGGAGAGAATCACACCGACATTGACAGGTTTGCCTGTCCCCTGTACGGTATTGTTGTCATCTCTCTCAAAATTGAGTTCAGGCAGTCCGTATGTATTGGGAAAAAGTTTTCTGATCTCATCCTGATCGGCCACCGATTGTGTCGGTTTGCCTTCGACAATCACTATATTGCCGGTCAACTCAGCAGGCAGCTTTGGGCAGTATGCATCGCGAACTTGTTGCAGGGCGCTCTTTTTCATTGAAAATGAATTATAAGTTTGTATGATACAATTTGTTAAGTAGTGTAGTGAGCGCCTCTGGCGGCGCTCGTAGCGAAGTCAGGCTGCAAATTTCGCAATTTTTTTCATCATACGGAAAATTTCAACCCTGTTTTTCCCGATTCTTTGACCATTTCATGGCAAAAAAACACCAAATCGATCGATTTCCGCGATTTTTGATTCATCTGTCCCCCCGTTCATGTCAGTCGCCCTGCTGCCATCGGCAACAGGGCGACTGTTTTGAATTTCGTTCAGAAACCGTTTAAATTTTATTTTAAACAGTTTCTAAGAGCCTGTCAATACTCCTCCCAAGGGCGTATCTCGATCTCATCGAGCGGAATCGACGTGAAAGCATCGATAAACGCCGAGGCCAGACGCGCATTGGTCAGCAAAGGCACATTGAGGTCGATCGCCGCACGGCGTATCTTGTAGCCATTGGTAAGCTCTGCCGATGTAAGATTCTTGGGGATGTTCACCACAAGGTCGATCGACTTATCGTGAAGCAACTGCAACGCCTGCGGCTGCATATCGCTCTGGCTCGGCCAATACACCTTTATCGCGGGAATGCCGTTGTCATTGAGAAATTGATGCGTTCCGCCGGTGGCATAGATGCGGTAGCCCTTGTTGTGCAGGGCATGTGCGGCATCGAGCATGTCGGCCTTCTGACGCGGGCCGCCGGTCGACATCAGCACACCCTTCTGCGGCACACGCATGCCCACCGACAGCATGGCCTTGAGCAGTGCATCGGCCGAATCCGTGCCCACACAGCCAACCTCGCCGGTCGACGACATGTCCACACCCAGCACCGGGTCGGCTCCCTGAAGTCGCGAGAAGCTGAACTGCGACGCCTTGATGCCCACATAATCCAGATCAAACGCGCTCTTGGCCGGTTTCTCAACCGGCAACCCGAGCATCACCCGCGTTGCCATATCGATGAAGTTGATCTTCAGCACCTTGCTGACGAACGGAAACGACCTCGAAGCTCGCAGGTTACACTCTATGACCTTGATATCATTGTTCTTGGCAAGGAATTGTATGTTGAACGGACCTGATATATTGAGCGCCTTTGCGATCTGCGACGACACTTTCTTGATCCGGCGGGCTGTCTCGATATAAAGTTTCTGAGGAGGGAACTGTATCGTGGCATCGCCCGAATGCACTCCGGCAAACTCTATATGCTCCGAAATTGCATACACTTTGATCTCGCCGTTCTGCGCCACAGCATCCATCTCTATCTCCTTGGCATGCTGTATGAATTCCGACACCACAACCGGATGCTGCTTCGACACATTCGCGGCAAGCTGAAGGAAACGGTGCAGCTCATCGGGATTCGAGCAGACATTCATCGCCGCGCCCGACAGCACGTAACTCGGACGCACAAGCACCGGGAAACCCACCTCATCGATAAACTTGTTGATGTCATCGAACGACGTCAGTTCCCGCCAGCGTGGCTGATCGATGCCAAGACGGTCGAGCATCGCCGAGAACTTGTTGCGATCCTCCGCATTGTCAATGCTCTGCGCCGAAGTGCCGAGTATATTCACACCCTCTGCATCGAGCCGCGTAGCAAGGTTGTTGGGAATCTGGCCACCCACCGACAATATCGTGCCATGGGGCTGCTCGAGATCGAGAATATCCATCACACGCTCATATGTCAGCTCATCGAAATACAGACGGTCACACATGTCATAGTCGGTCGACACCGTCTCGGGATTATAGTTGATCATCACCGAGCGCCAGCCCTGCTGCTTCACAGTGAGAAGAGCGTTCACCGAGCACCAGTCAAACTCCACCGACGATCCGATCCTGTAAGCTCCCGAACCGAGCACCACTATCGACCGGTGGTCATGCAGATAATCCACATCATTCTCCGTGCCGTTATAGGTAAGATACAGATAGTTGGTCTGTGCCGGATATTCTGCGGCAAGCGTGTCGATCTGCTTCACCACCGGTAGCACGCCCATCTGCTTGCGCAGTGCACGCACCTTGCGGTTCACCTCCTCGGCATGAGCGGTCATCGACTCCTTCTCCACAGCGCGCCCTATCTGGAAATCACTGAAGCCCTGGCTCTTGGCCACACGCATCAAATCCACAGGCAACGCCTCCAGACTGTCATATTTCTCAAGATCGCGCTCCGTCTCACATATCTGTGCCAGACGATAGAGAAACCACTTGTCTATTTTCGTAAGCTCATGTATGCGATCCACGCTATATCCCTCGCGCATAGCCTTTGCTATCGCAAAGATTCGGCGGTCGGTCGGTTCGCTCAGCGCATGATCGAGATCATCGATATTCATGTCGCGGTTACCGACAAACCCATGCATGCCCTGGCCTATCATGCGCAGACCCTTCTGTATCACTTCCTCGAAAGTGCGTCCGATCGCCATCACCTCACCGACCGATTTCATCGACGAGCCGATCTCACGGCGCACCCCGTGGAACTTGCCCAGATCCCAGCGTGGAATCTTGCAGACTATATAATCAAGCGCCGGCTCAAAAAATGCCGATGTCTCCTTCGTGACCGAATTCTTCAGGTCAAACAGCCCATATCCAAGGCCTAATTTGGCCGCTACAAAAGCCAGCGGATAACCGGTCGCCTTCGATGCCAGAGCCGACGAACGGCTCAGACGGGCATTAACCTCGATCACCCGGTAATCCATCGACTCAGGGTCGAATGCATACTGCACATTGCACTCGCCGACAATACCTATATGGCGCACTATCTTTATCGCGAGTTTACGCAGCATGTGGTAATCCTCGTTGGTCAACGTCTGCGACGGTGCCACCACGATGCTCTCGCCGGTGTGGATGCCCAGCGGGTCGAAGTTCTCCATATTGCACACCGTGATGCAATTGTCGAAACGGTCACGGACCACCTCATACTCCACCTCTTTCCAGCCCTTGAGCGACTTCTCGATCAGCACCTGCGGCGAAAACGACAGTGCCTTCTCCACAAGCGCGCGCAGCTCCTGCTCATCGTCACAGAATCCGCTGCCGAGACCTCCCAGAGCATAGGCCGCGCGGACAATCACTGGATATCCCAGATGCTCGGCGGCGGCGATCGCATCGTCGATATTCGCCACAGCCTCGCTCTTGATCGTCTTCACATCTATGTCATCGAGCTTCTTCACAAACAGCTCTCGGTCCTCGGTGTCCATGATCGCCTGCACAGGTGTGCCCAGCACTATCACCCCATACTTCTCGAGCACGCCCGACTCATACAGCTCCACGCCGCAGTTGAGCGCCGTCTGTCCGCCAAACGACAGCAACACTCCGTCCGGACGCTCCTTGGCTATCACCTTCTCCACAAAATAGGGCGTGACAGGCAGAAAATATATCTTGTCGGCAAATCCCTCCGAGGTCTGCACCGTGGCTATGTTGGGATTGATGAGCACAGTCTCTATACCCTCCTCCTTCAGCGCCTTGAGAGCCTGCGATCCAGAGTAGTCAAATTCGCCTGCCTCACCGATTTTCAGAGCACCGCTGCCTAACAGCAACACTTTCGAGATCTTCTTGTCGTGTGTCATGTTGTTGATGATGATTAAAGCATTGCCACAAATTCGTCGAAGATAAACTCCGTATCCTTCGGCCCGCTGGAGGCCTCAGGATGAAATTGCGCCGAAAAAAATGGTTTCGTCTTATGACGTATACCCTCATTTGTCCCGTCATTCATATTGACGAAAAGCGGCTCCCAGTCTGCCGGAAGCATCGAGTCGTCCACCGCAAAACCATGGTTCTGCGATGTGATATAGCACTCGTTGGTACCGACCCGGCGCACCGGCTGGTTATGGCTGCGGTGGCCGTATTTCAGTTTATAAGTCTTTGCTCCCGCGGCTTTCGACAGCAGCTGGTTGCCCATGCATATGCCGCATATGGGCTTGTCGCCCTCAATCGCTTTGCGCAGATTCACAACCGTCTCCTCAGCCAGATCGGGATTACCCGGCCCATTCGATATGAACAGTCCGTCATAAGGCATCGTGGTGAAATCATAGTTCCATGGCACCCTCACCACCTTCACACCCCGCCGTGTAAGACAGCGTATGATATTGTGCTTCACGCCGCAGTCGACAAGCACCACCGTCTTCTCCCCGGTCCCGTACGTCTCCACCTCCTTGCACGAAGTGGCAGCCACAAGATTCTCCTTGTTCGGATCATAAAACTCTATGTCGTCAGCGCCCTCAGGTATGATTTTGCCAAGCATCGAACCGCGCTCGCGCAGATGTTTGGTGAGCGCGCGGGTGTCAATGCCGTATATACCGGGTATTTTTTCCTCTTTCAGCCATTGAGCCAGAGAGCGGTCTGCCTGCCAGTGATTATGCTCGAAACTGTAGTCCTGACACACGATCGCACGCACATGTATGTGGTCACTCTCGTAATATTCGCTGACGTCGTCTTTCTCGCGCCGGGGCGGCACACCGTAATTTCCGAGTATCGGATAGGTGGTTACCAATATCTGTCCGCTGTATGACGGGTCGGTCAGACTCTCAGGGTATCCCGTCATGGCCGTGTTAAACACTACCTCTCCGGCCGTGGCAGCCTCGTAACCGAAAGATTTACCCTCAAATTTTGTACCATCTTCAAGCACCAGTGTGGCGCGCTTTGATTGTCGCATGCAAAAAAGTGGAGTGATGAATAAAATGTACGGCACATCCTTCAGACCGACACTCATACGGCCAAGCATGAAAACCATGCAAAGTTACACATTTTTCATGAACCTCAAACTACAATTTTATTTATTGCCGGCTTTGCCATGCATTTAACATGTGCAAGCAACTCGGATGTATAAATTTAGTTATCGTATTTGGATGTGGTATAAGATGAGTAGGATTTCAAATGGCTTTGACGGCGCAAGGGGGTGCCATTGTAACGGAAAAGCCGGTTGAAAGCATGCCATATAATGCTGCAGGCAATCCATTAACTAATTTGTACATCCCGCTTACTTATCAATATAAATTAGTAAATTTGCACATTATGGAGAAATCTGCACATACCAATATCAAGAGCGTTTCGATTAAGAACTTCAAATCGATCAACTCAATAACGCTTTCTGACTGTCGGCG
>CANOUR010000050.1 GCA_947570265.1 uncultured Bacteroidales bacterium
AGTGTCGGGATCGATGTGGTAGATGTCACCTTCAGAGATAGCCTCAACGGGGCAAACGGGCATACATGTGCCACAAGCCACGCAAGAATCAGTAATAACGTAAGCCATGATGATTGTTGATTGATTTTGGATAATTAATAACGGAATAGTGAATATTCGACTTGAAATGAATACTCGTTCAACGGTGCAAAATTAGTGTTTTTTCCGGATTGACAAACAAATTTGCACCGACTTTTATAAGAGTGTGTCTGGATTTAACACACTAAAATTGATATATTGAAGTATTGAAGATTTTATGAATGCGTTTCGCATTAATCCTGAGACACTCTAAATCATTATTCAATAGTTGAGCGGACATCCTCGAGACGCACGAGCTTTTTGACAATTGCATAGATCGTGAGGCCTGCGGGCGAATGGATCTGGAGTTTCTGCGCGATATTGCGGCGATGAGTCATGACGGTATTGACCGAGACATTGATTTCAGAGGCGATCTCTTTGTTGGACAGCCCCTTGACTATGCCGACAACTACATCGCGCTCTCGAGGGGAAAGTTCCTGACGGTTGTCGATGCCGGATGTCTCGACCGCTACATCGCGCACGATCTGTCCGATGCGGGACGGGTGGGCATAGACCGAGATGGTGTCATCGAAAAGGCGTATGACATTTTCGGGAAGCGCAGACATGTATAGCGCCACAACACGGGAGCCGCCCCGAAGAGAGGTCAGTGTGTCGGAGCTGATGCCTGCGGGATCGACAAAGAGCAACGAAGGCACAGAGCCGGCAATGTCGTCGGCTGTAGGGTAGACAGTGACGCTGACGGCCGGATCGCGCAGTCTGGCCAATATGGCCGACAGTCCGGCCGACAGCACGTGTGACTGTGTGAGGATGCCGACGGAGATGTGTTTCATCGGGGTGCGGCGTCTTTGTGACGCCGTTTCTCGGCCTCATGGACAAGAGGGACGAGGATGTTGTTTTCAATGATGTTGTGGCACTCGAGGTCTTCCTCGACGTTGCAGATGTCGACAAGGACGTCGTACATGCGGTAGGGTCGGGATGTGTCGTAGTAGCGCAGGATGATGTTTTTCATCTCGCGCAGGGTGCGTGAGATCTCGTCGTCGTGCTGGCGGGTGAATGTGGAGATGCTGTAGGCCGTGTGGCTGTCGGAGGCGAGGGCTCGCACGTGGGGGAAGACTGTGTTTTCCTCGTAGCGGAAATGCTCTTCGACGTGATGGACAAAGTCGTCGAAGAATTTGACGATGATGGGGTTGATGTCGGTGTGGGAATCGTCGAGGGCGCCAAGCAGATTGGCACGTATGTGGGGAAACTTGTAGGCGAGGAAATAGTCGTGACTGTTGTGGAGAAAATCGACGACCCCGACGGCTGACATGTGGTGCATGCGCTGGCTGTCGATCTCGCCCGAGAGGAGGAAGTTGACAATCAACAGAAAGACGTCATCGGAAATTCCGGACTGGTCACACAGTTGCCCGATGGTTGCCGAGCCGAATCCCAAGGGGAGGGAAAATCGGCTCAGCACGGGCAGAATGTTGTAGTCTTCCTTTACGAGATCGACGACGGTGTCGGCGCTTGTGAAGCGGCGTGAGATCTTCATCAGGCTTCGTCGGCAGGAGCTTCGCCGGCTTCGTCGTCGGGAGCTGTAAATTCAGTGATGCCGTTTTTAACGAGGAGGTTGTACCACTGGAGGAGCTTGCGGATGTCGGCAGTGTAGACACGCTCGGTGTCGAAATCGGGCATCACGGATGCGAAATAATCGCGGAGATCGCCAATGGCCTTAATGTCGACGGGAGCGGCCTGATTTTTCTCTTTGAGCAGCTCGAGCACTTCGGGGAGAGGACGGTCGCCGTCGATGGTGTAGATGGATATGTCACCGAGGGAGCTGACTCTGTCGCGGGCATAGGCGGGGACACGTTTGCCAGTGGCGATGTCTTCGACGATGAGCATGTTTTTGCCCTGATTGACAAGGCGGAATAGACCCGGACGGCCGGATATTGAAAGTATCTTTCTAAGCATTTCAGTTATAAGTTGGGTGGTTGAAGTGAGTACAAAAGTAAGGTTTTTCGCGGAAAATTGGAAACGTCGGCCGATTTTTGTAATTTTGCGAGCGATGGGCAGCTATCTCAAATATCTGTGTCAGTTGATTCTTTCGCCCGGTCATGGATGGGAGGATATAGCGACGGCCGGATCGCATCCGCGTGTGACGGCCGCGCGTGGATTCTATCCGTTGACGGCCATTACGTCGCTGACGGTTTTTGCGGCTAAGATCATACATCCGATCATGGGGCTTCAGGAGCTGCTGACTGATGCGATAGTGACATTCGTGATGTATTTCATCGGATATTTCATAGCGTCGTTCGTGCTGTCGGTGGGGATAGGCACTATTGTGCCGGGCAGGGTCGACGAGCGCCGGTGCCAGACGTTCGCTCTGTATACGATGGGGCTTCTGGAGGTGATATCCATAGTGGGCAATATTGTGCCGATCACGATGGCGATCACTTGGTTTTTGCCTGTGTATGTGGCGATAGTGATGTGGAAAGGGGCATGGTTTGTCAATGTGGACAAGCACGATGCCGGGCGTTTCATGCTTCTGGCCATTCCGGGGGTGCTACTGCCACCGTATCTGCTGAAGTTTCTATTCACGCTCTTAAGTAGCTGTTCAAATTAAAACGCTAATGAATATATATGTTGGATGAATGGAATGAAAATCTCTCAAAAATCTCTATGCATTTTGTATTCATTTAACTTAACCAGCTGCTTACTCAAATGAATCCGAAAGAAATCAACATAAAGAACAAGCGTGCCACCTATGACTATGCGATCGGCGACACGTATACGGCCGGCATAGTGCTGACCGGCACGGAGATAAAATCGCTCAGGCAGGGCAAGGCGTCGCTTGCCGACACATTCTGCTATGTGGATCAGCGCGGCGAGGTATGGGTGAAGAATATGTATGTGGCGGAGTATTTCTACGGTACATACAACAACCATCAGGCACGTCGTGACCGCAAACTGCTGCTGTCGAAGAAAGAGATTGCCAAACTTGCCAAAAGCGGCAAGGAAACGGGATTTACGATAATACCGCTGAGGCTTTATATCAATGACCGTGGTCTGGCGAAGCTGGTGATCGGTGTGGGCCGGGGCAAGAAAGAGTATGACAAGCGTCAGGCGATAAAGGAGCGTGAGGACAAGCGCGACATGGCTCAACGGCTAAAACACTGATTAACATACTTATCGCACATTAATAAGCTGTCAATTATGGAGCGTGCAAAGAGAAGAATATATGGTCTGATAGGTTTTCCGCTCACCCACTCTTTTTCACAGAGCTATTTCAACCGGAAGTTTGCAGCGGAGGGGATCAATGCCGAGTATGTGAATTTCGAGATTGCGGACATTGGAGACCTGATGGAGGTTTTCGCTGCCAATGCGATGCTGAGCGGGCTGAATGTGACGATTCCGTATAAGGAGCAGGTGATGCCGTATATGGATTCGCTCGATGAAGTGGCAGCGGAGGTAGGAGCCGTGAATGTGATAAAGATCATACGTGGCGACGGCACGGCTGATAATGAGTTTAAGCTAAAGGGGTATAACAGCGATGTGATAGGGTTTGGCGACTCGATCGCACCTTTGATCACTCCGATGAGAAAGCGGGCGCTGGTGCTCGGCACAGGGGGGGCGTCGAAGGCCGTAATGTATGCGTTGAGGCGCCTCGGTGTGACTCCCCAACCGGTGTCGCGCACAAAGTCGGAAGGCGTTATGGGCTATGACGATCTGACGGAGGATGTGATGAAGAGTCACAAGATTGTCGTGAACACGACACCTGTGGGCATGTATCCGCACACGGACGAGTGTCCCGACATACCGTATGATCTGCTTGATGGCGATTCGCTTTGCTATGATCTGATATATAATCCGGACATGACGCTGTTTATGCAGCGTGCGCAGCAGCATGGCGCCGAGGTGAAAAACGGGCTGGAGATGCTGCTGTTGCAGGCTTTTGCGTCGTGGAGGATATGGAATGAAAAATAAGTCACTTCTGATCAACCAAAACGAGACTTTTATCGTTTCAGATAGGATGGAAAGAGCCTGTCTGAATTTAAACATTGATTATATTGAAGTATTGAAGATTAGATGAAACAGTCTGTATCAAAATGGATCTACATAGCACTGGTGGTGCTTGTGGCCGTGCCGTTCACCCTGATAGGATTGCCCTGGGAGGCAGGCGCCCCGATAGCGTTGCTGCTGGGTCTGATATTCGCTATGGTGTTTGAGAACCCGATGCCAAAGTTCAACAAGAAGTGCTCGAAGTATCTGCTGCAGGCAGCTGTCGTGGGTCTGGGTTTCGGCATGAACCTGATCGAATCGCTAAAATCGGGAGCCGAGGGCATGGCATTTACAGTGGTGTCGGTGCTCGGTGTGATGATCATCGGTGTGATGGTGGGCTATGGACTGCATATCAACCGCAAGACATCGTATCTGATAGCGTCGGGCACGGCTATATGCGGCGGCAGCGCCATTGCTGCGGTAGGCCCTGTGATCAAGGCCAATGAGAAGGAGATGGCGGTGTCGCTGGGTGTGATATTCATTCTCAATGCGATTGCGTTGTTTATTTTCCCGCCTATAGGCAAGTGGCTTGGTATGACGCAGGAGCAGTTCGGAACATGGGCTGCGATAGCGATTCATGACACGTCGTCGGTGGTGGGAGCCGGAGAGGTGTATGGTGCGCGCGCTCTTGAGATGGCGACGCTGATAAAACTGACACGTGCGCTGTGGATCATACCACTGTCGCTGGTGACCATGCTGATATTCCGGGAGAAAGGGAGCAAGATCTCTATTCCGTGGTTCATATTGCTGTTTGTGGCCGCGATGGTGGTGAACACCTATTGCAATCTGCCGGAAGGTGTGGGCGCGACATTGGTGATGATTGCGAAGCGTGCGATGGTTGTGACCCTGTTCATGATCGGAGCGAGCCTGTCGCTGAAGACGATAAAAAGCGTGGGATCGCGTCCGCTGGTATTAGCAGTGCTGCTGTGGGCCGTGATCGGATTCAGCTCGCTTGCAGTGGTGCTCTGGACGATGTGATCGAGCGCTCTCCCACTCTACCGAAGGTGAGATGAAAGCCCCGTGGTCGATGGTGCCGATGCTTTTGCCGCTGACGGCCATCGTCGCGGGGATTGTCGTATGCAAGGCCGGTGTGGGCGCGGAGTGTGCGGTGGCGTCGGCAATAATTGCGGCTACATGCGCAATAAGGCGTATGCGCCGCGGCACTGCCGTGGCATCGCTGGTGACGGTGTCGATCATTTCGGCAATGGTGAGCGGCGAGGGTAAACCGCCACCCGGGATTGAGGGGCGGACGGCTCTGTATGGCGGTGTGATAGAGCGTATAAGGGAGCATGATGCGAACCAGACTGTGACAATGACGATCGACAGTGTGGACGGCAGGAGGGTGAAGGCTTTCACGGCCTCGCTGACTGTGCCGACATTTTTCTTTATGCCGAGGGAGAATGACCGGGTGACGGTGAGATGCGCCCTGAGCACTCCGGTCAGTGAGACTGATCTGCCTTACGAGATCGATCCGGCAACGCTGAGAGCCGTGCGTGTAGCGGGGTTCGTGCCATCGGATTCGTTCAAGACATGGCACAGCGCCACGGGGGTGATGAGGGTGCTAAGGCGCGGCAGGGCGGATGTGAGCGCTGCGATAATGCAGTCGGGTATGAGCGATGAGACATCGTCGTTTGTCAATGCGATACTCACGGGCGACACTTCGGCGTTAGGGGATGACACGAGGCGAATGTTTGCGTCGGCGGGACTGGCTCACATATTGGCTCTGAGCGGTTTGCATCTTGCACTGATAGCGTGGATGGCGGGAGTGCTGCTCTATCCGTTTTTTCCTTCGGATACGAGTCCGTGGCGCAGGCTGCTGACGATAGCGATAGTGTGGATATTTGCCGTGGCTACCGGCCTGCCGGCGTCGGTGACCAGGGCGGGAGTGATGCTGACAGTGATTATCGGAGCGGGGTTGCTGCATCGGCGGCATTCGCCGTTCAATTCTTTGTTTATGGCTTCGTCAGTGATACTTCTGGCTGATCCGGAGGCGCTGTTTTCGGCGGGTTTTCAGCTGACGGTTGCGGCCGTGGCTGCTATATTGGCTGTGTTGCCGGCGCTCGACCATCTGCCCAATGGCGCGGAAATGTTAAAGAGGCCGCTGACGATGGTGTGTGTGCCTGTGGCGGCTATGGCCGGAACGGCGTTGGTGTCGTTGTATCATTTCCACACGTTTCCGGTGCATTTTCTCGGGGCTAATGTGGTGACTTCGTGGATAGTCGCACCACTGATGGTAAGCGGGGCTGCGGCCGCGGCAACGGGGTGGCCATTGATGGCGCATGCGGCCGATGCGCTATATGGATTTATGGCGGGGGTGGCTGAGTTTTTCGCATCGTTGCCGGGGTGTGACCGGATGTTCTATCCCACGGCGGCAGGCACTGTTCTGGGGATGATGGCGATGACGATAGCAGCTTACGGGTTGTGGCAGAGGCGTATTGCCGCAATAGTGCCGGCTTTGGTGGCTGTGGCGGCGTGGATAACGGTAGAGGTGTATGACAGTCAGGGGGATGATGGGGAACGATTGTATTTCGCCCGCTCACGGCAGTCGTTTGACATGGTGATGATGCATGGCGACAGTCTGATTGTGAGCACAACGGCTCATGAGCATGAGCATCAGAGCGTGATGGACAGGGCGCTGCTGAGATATGGGGAGTTTATGGGCAGGCGCGGTGTGGACAGGGTGCATGTGACGAGGGATTTCAATACTCCGTCGGCATGGAGGTCGGGCGATACGTTGGAGATTTCGGGGCGCAGATTTTGTCTGCTGCAATCGGATGAACCGCTTCGCGAGGGTTGGTCGGGGACTGCGATCGTGACCGGAAGATGCCGCGGCGATATGCCGGGGATGCTCAGGAATGCGGATGTCGACACCGTGATGATAGCGGCTGACGTGCATCCGGACAGGGCTGCGCGTTATATCGCGAGCCTGACACGTGCGGGATATGCCGCAGTGGATCTGCGGAGGCAGAGGGTCAGCTATACGTTGTATTGAAACGCACCGTCGGCCAAGAGCTGGCGGTAGCCGATGTTGAAGTAGATGCGTCCGAAGTCTTTTGGACGGACGATGCGGCCGTCCCATATCACAAGGTCGAGGTCGAGGTCGACACGGCCTTCGGCACGCGACAAGGCATCGCGTCCGGCGTCGACCTCGGTCTGCTTGAGAAAATCGGTGACGTCGGCCATTGACATGGAGGTCACACCGGCAAAGACGGCGTTGGTGTAGTGGTCGCCAACTCCGCTGAGGGGTGGTGACTTGTAGGCGTCGGAGAATTTTGCACGTTTGAACATCGAGCACAGCGCCTCGATGGCTTGCTGCACTTTATATTCCTGGTCGATGACATTGCTGCCGATGCCGACCACAAGGGATGATTCGATCATTTGCGGGAGATTCCTTTCATTGTTAAGGCTATGCGTCCGCGGGCTACATCGACGTCCATGACGCGTACATGGACGATCTGTCCGATTCTGACAACTTCGTGTGCCGACGACACATAGTCATCGCTGAGCTGCGAGATGTGGATGAGTCCGTTTTCTTTCAGGCCGATGTCGACAAACACTCCGAAAGCGGTGATGTTGTTGACCTTGCCGGTGAGCTCCATGCCGAGATGGAGGTCGTCGATGGTGCGGACACCTTCGTCGTAGGTTGTCTCTTCGACGCGGTCGCGGGGGTCGCGTCCGGGTTTCTCCAATTCGATGATGATGTCGGTGAGCGTTGGCAGTCCGGTCTTTTTGGTGACGTAGGCATCGAGTTCGATCGAATGAAGGAGGTGTTTGTCGCGTGTGAGGCGTTCGACGTCGACGCCACGATCGGCGGCGATGCGCTCGACAAGTTCGTAGCTTTCGGGATGTATGCCGGTGTTGTCGAGGAGGTTCTCGCCGCGCGGTATGCGGAGAAATCCGGCACACTGCTGAAATGTCTTCTCGCCCATGCGCGGCACATTGAACAGGTCGGTGCGGGTCTTGAAGTCGCCGTGTTCGCGGCGATATGACACTATATTTGCAGCGAGCTGCGGCCCGATGCCTGAGACATAGCCAAGAAGCTGCCGGGATGCGGTGTTGAGGTTTACACCGACGTTGTTGACGCAGCTCTGGACGGTGTAGTCGAGCGCATCCTTGAGATGCTGCTGGTTGACGTCGTGCTGGTACTGCCCTACTCCTATTGACTTCGGGTCGATTTTAACGAGTTCGGCAAGCGGGTCGATGAGTCTGCGGCCGATCGACACAGCCCCGCGGACAGTCACATCCTGATCGGGGAATTCCTCAATCGCAGCTTCGGAGGCGGAATAGATGCTTGCACCTTGCTCGCTGACCATGCAGATCTGCACTTTGCGAGGCAGTTGCAACGATGAGACGAAGCGCTCGGTCTCACGGCCGGCGGTGCCGTTGCCGATGGCTATCGCATCGATCGCATAGCGGTCGACCATGCGGCAGAGTGTCTCGGAGGCTCCGTAGAAGTCGTTGGCGGGAGGACAGGGGTATATGACATCGGAGGCAAGCAGATTGCCTTGTGCATCGAGGCAGACGACTTTGCATCCGGTGCGGAATCCGGGGTCGATCGCCATGACCCGCTTGTTGTCGAGTGGCGAGGCCATGAGGAGCTGCGCCACATTGTCGGCAAACATGGATATAGCAGCGGCGTCGCTTTTTTCCTTGAGTGCTGAAGCTATCTCATTTTCGATCGACGGACGCATCAGACGGCGGTAGCCGTCGGCGACTGCCATGCGGACATGGGCGGCACAGTCGGGCGTAGCAGCGGAACGGACGAACATGCGCGTGAGACGCTCGATCATCTCATCGTCGTCGATGACAACCGAGACGTTGAGAATGCCTTCGGCTTCGCCACGTCGCATGGCCAGATAGCGGTGGGAGTTGCATGTGCGCACCGGTTCGGAGAAGTCGAAATAGTTGCGATAGTTAGCACCTTCTTCGCCATCTTTGCCTTTGGCTACACGCGACACCACACGGCCGTTGCGGTTGAAACGCGCACGGACTATCGAGCGCGCTTTCTCGCTTTCGGTGACCCATTCGGCCACTATGTCGCGGGCGCCGGAGAGTGCCGCTTCGGTGTCGGCTACATCGGCATTGACAAACTTGGCGGCTGATCGTGAGATGTCGGGGGAATTCTGAGCCATCAATATTTTAGCCAACGGTTCGAGACCGAGTTCGCGGGCGGCCTGTGCGCGCGTGCGGCGACGCGGTTTGAACGGCATGTAGATGTCTTCGACAACCACCGGATCGAGTGTTTCGGCTATACGCTGCTCGAGTTCGGGTGTGAGTGCATCGTGTGCGCGGATTGCATCGAGCACAAATTCCTTGCGTTTGTCGAGTTCGGAGAGTGCATCGTGGCGAAGCTGCACGTTGCGGATGTTGGTCTCGTTCATCGAGCCTGTGGCTTCTTTTCTGTAGCGGGCGATGAATGGTACTGTCGCGCCATCGTCGAGCAGACGCAAGGTTGCGGCGACGTGTTTCCGCATCAAATTGAATTCGCGGCTTATGATAGCTGCATGTTCCTGCAACATAGGTTACGGAAATTATTGCGTGTTAGATCGTTTTAACGTGATTAGCGTGATTTCAGGGACTGCCTGTCCGATGCGGACAGGTGCTCCGACGGCACCCAGGCCGATGTTGACGTAGAGCTGCTGTCCGGCGGGGGATGTGTAGAGGCCACCCCACTGCGGATAGCGGTAACGTGCGGGTGACCATCCGAACAGTTCACACTGCATGGCATGCGTGTGGCCGGAGAGTGTGAGGGCTATATTGGCCGATGGATCGGCAGAGATCGAGTCGTTCCAATGCATCGGGTTGTGGGTGAGCAGTATTTTAGTGGTTGAATCGGACAACTGTCCCGGGTATGCCCGGACGAGTGAGCCGTAGGTGGGGAAAGGGGGATCGCCGATGTTTTCCACCCCGATTACCGCGATGGAGTCATTGCCCCGGTGTATGTAGATCGTCTGGTCGAGCAACAGATGCCAACGCATGCGACGGTTGAGATCGTAGAGGCGCGACATGTTGGCCTTTTTGGCTGATGCAGACGGCCATTCGCTGTAATCGCCGTAGTCGTGGTTGCCAAGTATTGAAAGGACGCCGTCGGGGGCTGTCAACCGGGAGAATGGGGCGGTGTGAGGCTCAAGTTCGCTGGTGCGCATGTTGACAATGTCGCCGGTGAAGACGATGAGGTCGGCGCGCAGTGAATTGATGCGGTCGACGGCACGGCTGACAAAGGATGTGTCGGAGCTGTATGTGCCGACATGAGCGTCGCTGAACTGGACAATGCGGTAGCCGTCGAAGGCTTCGGGGAGATCGGGGATACATATCTCGACATGATTGACATGGAGGGACGTGCGTGTCACCAAGGCACTCCACCATAGGCCAATGAAACACAGCGTGCCGAGGATTACGCCGACGAGTGTCACGGGCTTGGACACCGGCCTGCCCCATAGGCGCGGCAGGCGCGCAAACATGTCGAAGATGAGGATGATGTATTTAGGTATGTAGACAGTAAGATAGCCGAACA
This sequence comes from uncultured Bacteroidales bacterium, assembly GCA_947570265.1. Taxonomy (GTDB): domain Bacteria; phylum Bacteroidota; class Bacteroidia; order Bacteroidales; family Muribaculaceae; genus CAG-1031. Next base: position 10,631 of record CANOUR010000050.1, read on the forward strand.
GCAACCACATGATGGTGATCAGCATGCCGTCGCCGCCTGAACGCCGCGGCAGACAGATCACGACGATGATGTAGGCAAGCAGGAGCATTGCAGTGATCGCCTGCAAGGCTGCGATGCGCCTGTTGCCGCTACGGCGCCGCAATTGACGGTAGATGCACCAATCAACCCCTACGTTGAGGAGTATCATGGAAATCATAGGCAATAGCATCAACCGCATAGGAGAATCAGGCGTTTACAGTGCAGCCGGAGAGTGCAGCCACTTTGTTTTTCAGAGGGTTGGCATACATGGTGTACATCATGCGACGCATGAACTGACGCTCTTCGGGTGTGACATCAGATGCCTCCACTTTGTCGAGCTGATGCTCTATATAGGCCTCGAACCTCACTTTTTCGTCCTCGGTATAGAGCATTTCATATGTGTGGTCGCTTTCGAGAAGGTCGTGGGCGATGTAGTTGATGGCATATATTTTATAGTCGGAGTGGATGCTGTTGTCTATCATCCGGCATACGTGCTCGAGCACTTGTGTGCGGTCGGCGTCTGCGGGAAGAGAGATGATGTCGTCGCTCAGACATCGGCCCACGGAGAAATGCACGCGTCCTTTAAACTGCAGCAATCCGGTCTCCATGCTGAACAGATCGTCGCGCTTCGACTTCTTGAAGTCGGGGTCGCGGCGTTTCAGAAGAAATTCACGAGCCTTCAGGTAGTCATTGGGGTCGTATTCATATGAGATCGAAACCGGGGCGAGATTTATGGCCGCGAGATTTTCGGCTGTGGAGCCTCCACCGTCGAGAGAGAGCATTTTAACGAGGCTTTCCTGAGTGTGGTCGCTCGAGTCTTTGGCGCGTCCTTCGCGTTGGGCGATCCACACGCTCACACCTTTACGGTTGACTGCATAATGGATATAGGCCGACAACTCTTTCGCTGCGTCGAGAGCCTCAAGGCGTTTAAGACCGCGCTTGACAACGACGCAGTTGTTGATACGCACCAATGTAGATATCCAGTCGAATATCAACAGGTTGGATCCGATCGCTATCTCGGATGCACTCATGCCATTGCGGAAGAAGCAGATGTTGAGGAATGCCGAATCGAGAACGATGTCGCGGTGGTTGGTTATGAATGTGTAGTGTCCGCCGGGGTTTATGTTTTCGAGGCCGCTGATCGACACTCCCGATGTGGTGCGTTTTGCGAGCATCTCCATAAACGGCCACATCACCTGACGCTGGAAAGAGTCTTTGTCTTTGACAGAAAGGAGGAATCTGACGAGTTCGGGATAATCGATTTCGGGCATCACATATCTTACGGCATACTCAAGTCCGGGTTCTTTCACCAGACGGGCCATGTTTTCATGGAAATGCGCGTCGTCCACCGGAGCTATCTCCGCGAAATTCTGTAGTTCGTCGCTCATTGGATCGGGTAAGTCAGAGAATTATGAATTGATCGGATCTCGGTGATGCCGTGAGGTATCAACGGATGAGATCACGATATTGTTTGCTGTCAAAATTACAATATTATTCCAATTAATCAAAGAGAGGATGGGTTGTTTTGCAGCATCGGCAGGCGATTATTTCGGAATTTCGGCAGATGTCGACCAAAACACTTTCGCAACGAAACGGCGGAGGTTGCGCGTTGACGCCATCAGAGGCCACGCCCGGCTGCGTATGTGCGCCAGCGGTCGATCATCGCTGTCATGTCGGACGGCACATCCGAGCTGAAAAACATCTCCTGACGCGTTACGGGATGGACAAACCCGAGTGTGCGGGCATGCAGGGCCTGTCTCGGACAGAGAGCGAAACAATTTGCCACGAACTTGTTGTAGGCCGCGCTGCGCTCGCCCCTCAAGACGACATCCCCGCCATAGCGGGCATCGTTGAGCAACGGGTGTCCGATATGACTCATGTGAACACGTATCTGATGTGTGCGCCCGGTCTCGAGGACACAACGCACCACGCTTACCGGGCCGAGCGCCTCTATCACTTCATAGTGCGTGACGGCATGCTTGCCACGGTCGCCATCGGGGAAAACCGCCATTTTGAGCCTGTCGCGCGGATCGCGGTCGATGTTGCCAACCACAGTACCGACCCGTGGATCGGGAACGCCCCAAAGCACAGCTACATATTCGCGCCGGGTGGTCTTCTCGAAAAACTGACGTCCGAGGCAGGTCTTGGCATCAGGAGTCTTTGCCACAACAAGCAGTCCGGACGTGTCTTTGTCGATACGGTGCACAAGTCCCATGCGGGGATCATCGACATCGTAATCGGGATTGTCCCTGAAGTGCCACGCGAGCGCATTGACGAGTGTGCCGTGATAGTTGCCATGCCCGGGGTGCACCACAAGTCCCGGAGGCTTATTCACGACAAGCACCACATCATCCTCATAGACTATGTCGAGGGGTATGTCTTCGGGGAGCACTTCAAGCTCATATCGCGGCCTGTCCATGACCACCTGCACCACATCGAGCGGTTTCACACGATAGTTGGACTTGACGGCCTTGCCATTGACAAGCACGCAGCCAGCCTCGGCTGCCTGCTGGACACGGTTGCGCGAAGAATGCTGAAGCCGTTCGACAAGAAATTTGTCGACACGAAGCAACTGCTGCCCAGGGTCGGCCACGAATCTGAAATGTTCGTAAAGGCCGCTGCCGTCAGGCCCTGACGCCACACAGCCGTCGGTCACATCGTCGAGGTCAGAATAAGTCATAGCGGTCGGTTGATATTTCGGCATCGCCCGCAGCCACACTATCGGAATCGGCCGCAAGCGATTCGTCGCCGGCACCTACTTTGAGCACAATGGCAGCGTTGATGGGAACGCGTGCGCCGGCCGACACCGGACGCCCCTTGTATTCAACACCCATCACAAGATCTTTGAACTCGGAAATGACATCGACCTGCGTGATGTTTTTCAACCCAAGACCTTCGAGAATCGCCCGAGCCTGACGCGCGGAAATGTCGGTCAGCCTCGGGAGTGTGACTGTCTTAGGCGACAAGGCATTAATGGTAAGATATATTGTACGGCCGGGTTTGACGGTGGTGTTGCGTCGCGGATTCTGATCGACCACGTAGCCCGGGCGCGATTTTGAATCATAGACCGAGTCGGAGATCTCGACAGCATATCCTTCGGCAATAAGCTCGCTGACGGCCGTCTGATAGTATCGCCCCCTCACATCGGGAACAGTCACTTCATCACCGTGGCCAGTCCACATATCGAGCCACGCGAATGCGAGCCAACCCAAGCCAAAGGCCACGAGCGTCATTATCAACAGATTGATACCTATTAGAGCTTTGCGGCTTCGCCGCGGGGATGTAGGTGCGTCCATTTGCAGGTTGAAATTCTTCGCCACAAAAGTAGTAAAAATCCACAGCAAACAAAAAAACAGGGCTTCACAATCGGGCAGTAACAAAAAAATCCTTAACTTTGCAGATTGTAAACGCAAACTATCAGTATATGCGCAAATGCCTACTGCTCATTCTCGCCAGCCTGATGCTGGCATCATGCGGCGAATATCAACGCGCGCAGAAGAGCACCGACTATGACTACAAGCTTGATTTCGCACGCCGCGCATTCGAGCAGAAGCGCTATGTGCAGGCTGCGACGATCCTCACCGACATCATCACTGTGTTCAAAGGCACAGACAAGGCAGAGGAGTCGCTGTATCTGCTGGCTCTGAGCCACTATGAGAACAAGGACTATATCAACTCGGGAAATTATTTCAAGACCTACTACAACCGCTATCCCCGCGGCAAGTACACCGAGTTGGCCCGCTTCTACGCCGGCTATGGCTATTATCTTGATTCGCCAGATCCGCAGCTCGATCAGTCGGGAACAATCAAAGCGATCGAGGAACTTCAAGGATTTCTCGACTTCTTTCCCCGCAGCGACAAGGTGACTATCGCGCAGAATGCGATTTTCGAGCTTCAGGACAAGCTCACTCTCAAGCAGCTCCAGAACGCCCAGCTCTATTACAACCTCGGGACTTATCTCGGCAACAATTACGAGAGCTGTGTGATCACAGCCCGAAACGCTGTAAAGGATTATCCATACTCCAAGTACAAGGAGGATCTTGAGATGCTGATACTGAAAGCGCGCTATCAGGAGGCCAACAACAGCGTCAACGAGAAAAAAGAGGATCGTTACAGAGAAGTCATCGACGAGTATTACTCGTTTATCAACAACTACCCCGACAGCCCCAACCGCAAGGAAGCCGATGACATATTCAACTCGGCGAAGCATCATGTCGGAGAGTGACATGCAAACGACAGACAACAAAACAAAAAACAGCATAACAACAATCCGGAAGAACAATGGACTACAAAAAGACCAACGCCCCGCTGAACACCGTCACCCGTGATATGATCGACATGTCGCAGGACACGGGCAACGTCTACGAGACAGTGTGCATCATCGCCAGACGCTCCAACCAGATCGCAGGCGAAATGAAACACGACCTCGAAAAGAAACTTCAGGAATTTGCCTCGCTCAACGACAACCTCGAGGAAATCTCGGAAAACCGTGAGCAGATCGAGATCTCACGTTATTACGAGAAGCTTCCGAAACCCACACTGATCGCCACGCAGGAATACCGCGATCACAAGATTTTGTTCCGCAATCCACTGAAAGACAAGATGAATCTTGACTAACAGCTGAATTTCGAAGCAAAGGGTATTGATTGTTAAAAAATAATCACTACCTTTGCACTGCTGAAAAGCGCTTAAATTATTTTATTACCTCCACATTTTACTAACACATCTGAAAGAATGCATTTAAATTCTGAAGAAAAGATCGAGATCTTCGAGAAGTACGGTAAGGGCAAGACTGACACTGGCTCACCTGAAGC
>CANOUR010000051.1 GCA_947570265.1 uncultured Bacteroidales bacterium
AATGATTGATTTAGCGGCCATAAAAATTTTATTGAATCGATTTTAAACAGTTTCTTAGACGTGAGGGAAAATTTGCAATTTCAAGCACTTCAAATAACCAGCTTGCCAAGGTCAGACGCATAGCACGCCATTACATTATCAGAGACCTGCCTCAGGAACTTGAAGAGCAGCTTTCATTGATGGGAGTTTCCGATTTTGTGATAGAGCCGATAACACATCTGGACAAGGAAGGGAAACTGGTAGAGTTGAGGGCAACGACACACCCCTCTGTAATTTTGATAAAATACAAGTCTGTCTTGCCAGATATATCGGAATACATCAATCCTCAGGTAAAGATTGAAATCAGTTGTCTCTCAATGGAGGAGCCAGTAGAGAAAAAGATTATGCGATCATTTTCCATGAATCAAGAAGAACCATTCGCCGACCATCTGCTATGATCTGGGAAGTCTTGGTAAAATTGGATAAGTGTAACGTTAATGATTTTAATACAAACATACACGATATAGGCGATTTTGAAAAATTTATCAGTTCTGGATTATTACATATATCGAATGTTTGTATTTGTTTGACCAGAACGCAAAAAAACAATCGGACAAACAAATTAGAGGTTGTTTATCCGATTGTTTGTTTTTTGTTTATGTCGCGATCAGCGATCAGTATTCCTCCTCGTTGAAAAAATAAGTCGCTCCATAATATCAGCGAGTTAGGTGACTATTGATGACCGTTAGCCAAACATATTTATCTATCTGTGTCAACACCTGTCACTTGGTCAAACAAAAACTGGTGTTTTGGCAAAACATTGGTCAAATAAAAGGATTCTCAAACTCAAATCCATATTTATAGGAAGTCCATTTGCATTACATTCCTCACCTCATAACTTTATAAGGCGGATGCGATTTTGGAGTTCATTCAGCCGTTCCATTAGCTTATCAAATGGAATTGCTGTTCCATAGATATATCCATCCACCATGTTCTCATCATAGTCCTTTCTATAATTTTCAAGTACATCACCCGAAGGAATGAAAGTTATGTTTTCCGGATAATCCTTGATGTAATCGACATATCCGAGATGATAGAATCTTTTCCGATGTGACACAATTGCCTTATAAAGGGCGACGTCTGACAAGGCCGCCTTACCATATTCTGTATCCATTATTTTTTCAATATCATACAGATGGCGACTCATCCTCCTGAATCGCGGATTCTCTTTCTGCAACTCTTCCGCCAACAGAAATATCTTTTCCAAAAATGTTCGGGCGGGTATAACAGTACGAATCTCAGTTGTAAGTTCGTTGTCAATTTCCGGGAACTGATCATGCAGCATTGTCGAGATGCTTATAACCTCATATGGTTCATCCATTGAGAGGCAGCTTATCTCTATCTTTACACGTGGTTGAATATCGCCTGTGTACGGAGGAAAGATACTTTCATAATCCACAAAAATAACTGTCGGATCACTGTCATGGGAAATAGGAACCATCCCTTCAGGAGTTTCATTCTCAGTATGATTTCGTACCTTAAACCCAGTTATGCCCAATTTCTTCAACTCATCATTTAACTGCTTTGAAAGTGTGCCGTGAATATAATCTCGTGAAGCCTTGCGGAGATTCTTCATTTGTGTCTTGTTCTCAGTTTTGGCAAAATGAAGATTCAATTTTTCCAGAAAGAATCCACGACCAATGGACAAATCGGCGTCCTCACTGAAACGGTCGATAAGCGACCATCCCTTGCTGAGGGATGTGCCGCCCTTGAAATTCAGCCACGGAGCACAGTCCGTATTATAAAGCGCGTTGAGAACCGCAGTCACCCACCAGTCTTTTTCCACCGCACGCTCATCAATTTTTCTTTTGGCGGCCGCTGCCTGTACAGAGGCAATTCTGTCGTCCGGGGTTAAATTAACCCATAGTGAATCCATATAGTTGGGTTGTTTTATTTGTTTGAATATTTGAGGAAAACACGCCTTATCCATGTGGGCATTGCCTTCAGGTCACTTTCGAAATATTCCGGCTCGATGTATCTTTTTATGATACTTCCGATTTTAGAATAGTCATCCGGAGTCATATTCTTTTCACCGATGGCTTTTAATGCCTGTACAATCAATCTTCTTTTTTCTCCTTTTATGGCAAAGTTGCGTGGTACAGCACGCTTGAATGTAATGCTTCTTCCATCAACATTGACAACTCTTGCAGAACCTGAAGTGATGAATGTCGGATTCATCGGAACCTGAGTTGACAGCCCTAATATATTGAGTGCCATGGTGCCGGTCGGGAGTATTTCTGCATTGTCCCTTTCCGCTATTGCCTGAGCTATTTTATCAATAGAGGGATATACCAGACCGAACTTCGTAGATTTGGTTTTTAGATAGATACCTCTGCCAATACGATATATGACGCCACGATCGACAAGATCGGACAGGATATGTCCGATATACTCATCGCCATATTCAGGGAAGCTGTTGCTGAAGAAAAGGCTGCCATTTGAGGCTGAATGTATTCTATCGGTAACAACATCCACTATTTTATTATTTGATTGAGTTGTCATAATATCGGTAATTTTTGCAAAGTTACCGATATTTTCTGTCTGACAAAAATTACAGACATAAAATTTACAAAAGGCCTTTCCCTGATTTATCTATTTACCCTAAATTCCCTAGAAATCTCGTATTTCATGCATTGGGTCAAACAAAGTCGTCACTAATTGTCAATACTTGACAATTAACAAATTAATGAAAGATTAGATAAATTGTCGAAATGCATCGCGTTATGGATTTAGCGTATGTAATACTCCTCTTCCCTGAGGAGTAAATCGACAATCCTAAGGCTCCGGAGGAAATAGGAGGATAAAATCAAGGGCTGATTTCAGTATTCACAAGGAAGGAATTTGAGCATGCATTTTAGCCAAACAACCCCCAAATTTAGGAAATGAATAAAATGCAACAATAAAACTATCAGCGAGTTGCGATGGTTATATTTGTTTGGCCAAAATACAAAAAAATCAATCGGACAAACAAACTATACGTTGTTTATCCGATTGATTGTCTTTTGTTTATGTCGCTCTCGGTGATTAATATTCCTCCTCGTTGAAGAAAAAGTCCTCTTTCGATGGATAGTCGGGCCAGATATCCTCGATGCATTCATAGGTGTCGCCCTCATCCTCGATCTCCTGAAGGTTCTCGATCACTTCCAGAGGTGCTCCCGAGCGCATGGCATAGTCAATCAGCTCGTCTTTGGTTGCGGGCCAGGGTGCGTCTTCAAGTTTTGAAGCAAGTTCAAGTGTCCAGTACATATATCAATATCTAATGTCAGTTGTTTAATAATTACGTCGTTGGCGGTTGCCCGGACTACAACGGTGCAGCCGCGCCAAAAGTTTCGCAAAAGTAGTCAATTTCTGATAACTGGCAATCTCCCGCCGCCGGTCTACTGTTAAATATTGCAAACACTTACGCCATATCGTGCGCGATGTCGACCCATCGCAAGTACCGGTGCATACCTTTGCCGCCAACCAACACCAAAAAAAACTATGATCAACACATTTCTTCACATGCCAATTTCCGCGCCCCCATCGGCAACTCTGCTCATCGTCACCCTCGCAGTCGAATATGGAGGAGTGGTGGCAGCAGTCGCCGCCGATTTTGTCAGCGGAGTCATCAAGTCGCGACGCGCAGGAGTGCCGCGCACCTCACGTGGCTACCGGCGCACCTTCGACAAGCTCCTGCGCTATCTCACAGCCCTCGCATCCCTCTCGCTCGTCGATGCCGTCATCCTCGCCGCCGTCGCATGCCTGCGTGGCACAGGAGGGCTCTCCATCCCCCTCCTGCCCGTCCTCACATCCGTCGGAGCGCTTGCCATGGCGCTCATCGAAGCCAAAAGCATATGCGAGAGGGTAGAGGACAAAGGCGACTTCCACCGTGGCGCTGATATGGTCGAGCGTCTCATCAAAACGCTCACATCCAAAAATCCATCCAGATGATAGTCTCCCTCACACGCCGTCAGATGCTCGACCGCTGGATGCTCGCCAAAGGATTCGGCCCCATGAGAACCGACGCCACCGTCACACGCAGCGACGGACTCGATCTCGAGGCAGCGATGGAGGCCGACATGAGAGCTTGGTACCTCCGCATCCTCGACACAGCCCCTGCCCACATGCTTCCACTCGACAACATAGCGCCACGCATCACCATTGCCGTCATTTCCGACACTCTCGCCTACCTTTCGCCTCCCGCCGACTGCCGGCGCATCATATCCCTGCGTCTCCACGGATGGCACAACGACGCACTCATCGTCGGCAGCTCCACCCCTCAGGCGCGCCGCGAGGACAATCCCATCTCACGAGGCGGCCTATGGCACCCCGTGGCACTCCTCGACCCCGGTGGCCGCATCAGTGTCCGCGCCCTTCCCGGCGGCACATGCCGCATCGAGCACCTCGTTGCTGTCACCGACCCTGGTCCTGACATCTATCGCTTCGACGAATCACTTTTCCCCGAATTTCAATCCCCTTGTCCATGAATCACACCCCCTTCCAGGCCGCACGCCGCGCATGGGATGCCGCGGCCGGCCTGCGCGCCTCGCGTCAGCGCATGAAACGCTTTGCCTACGGCCACCAATGGGACGACCCCGTCACACTCCCCGACGGCAGCGTAGTCACCATGGCCGAACGCGCCCGGCGCAATCTCTGCGACCCCGTCACCAACAACCTCATCCGCCAGATCATCAAGAGCGTCGTCGGACGCTTCAGATCCCAACCCCTCCCGAGCCGGTATTCCACCGGGCCGCTCGCCACCATCGCCTCGCGCAATCTCATCAGCGAGCTCGACGCACGCACCCTCGAAGAATTCCTCATCTCCGGCTGCGCCATCCAGCGCATCTCCCGCCATATGCGCCCCGAAGGCTCGGGCCCGTGGGTCGACATCGTCAGTCCCGCCCGTTTCTTCGTCAACCACTTCCGCGATCCCCGCGGCCACGACATCGAGACCATCGGCATGCTCCACGACTGGTCTGTCGACGAGACCGTCGCACGTATGGCGCCCCGCGACCCCAAGCTCGCCGACGCACTGCGCACTCTCTACGCCGACACCGACTCACGCCTGCCGCCGCTGGCGCTCGGCGACACCGACGGCTGTGGCGGATTCCTTCATCCCTCCGACCCGTCGCGATGCCGTGTCATAGAGGTCTGGACTCGTTCCCTCTCCCACGTCGCGGCATGTCACGATCCCGAGACCGGCCGATGCACCATCACATCCACCGGCCAACTCCCCCACATCGACAGGCAAAACCGCCTGCGCCACTCCCAGGGGCGCCTACCGCTGGTGACCCGCCGCCGTCTCGGCGTGAGCTGGATCGGTCGCTGGTATGCCCCCTCCGGACGGTTGCTGCGCCAGACCGCCCCTGCCGCCACCCATCCGTTTGCCGTAAAGTTCTATCCGCTCATCGACGGCGAGGTGCACCCCTTCATCGAAGATGTCATCGACCGCCAGATACAGGTAAACCGCACACTCACCATGGTCGACCGCATAATGGCCGTCTCCGCCAAGGAACTCGTCCTCTTCCCCCACGAGGCGCTTCTCGGAGGCCCCGACTGGAAGCTCAAGGACTATGCCCGGGCATGGTCTACTCCCGGAGCCATGATCCCCTACCGTTCCGACAGTGGCAAAATGCCATCTGTCATCAACACAGCAGGCATCAACGCCGGCCTCTCCAACCTCCTTGCCGTCGAAATGCAGATGATGGAGCAGGTCTCGGGCGTCACATCAGCCCTGCAGGGACAGAGAGCGGCTTCATCCGACACCGCGTCGCTCTATAAAGCTCAGGCCGACAACGCCGCCACCGCCCTTACCGACATTTTCGAGACATTCGAGGCTTTCAGGTGCCAGCGCGACCGTCTGCTCACCGATTTCTGACGAAAAAACTGTATATTTGCCGCATGTTCATCGCAATCGTTTCCTACATCAAGCCCATTGCCGAGGTCGACCGTCACCTCGCGGCTCACCGTGAGTTCCTCGACCGCCACATGCTCGCTGGCGAAATCATCACCTCAGGCCCGCAGACACCGCGCACAGGCGGTGTCTTCATGATCCGCGTCGAATCACGCGACCGTGCGCTTGCCATCATAGCTCAAGATCCGTTCAACATCAATGGCATCGCTCAATATCAGCTCGTCGAGTTCACACCGACGAAATTCTGCGATCCCGGGCTTCAGAAATTCCTCGTATGAGTGCCACCGATCCCAAACGTGTCCTCATCGTAGGCGCCGGAGGCTTCATCGGCGGATTCATTGCCGCCGAGAGCCTGCGACGGGGCTACGACACATGGTGTGGAGTCCGCGCCTCCACCTCGCGCCGCTTTCTCACCGACCCCCGCCTCAAGTTCGTCCAGCTCGATTTCGACGACCCATCCGCGCTCGACACCGCCCTGTCGCACACACTCCCCCCCGGCATCAAATGGGATTGGATTGTCTATAATCTCGGTGCCACCAAATGCACCAACTTCCTCGATTTCAACCGCATCAACTTCGGATTCCTGCGCACATTCGTCGAATCGCTCGAACGCACCGGCATGATGCCTTCACGCATGCTCTACATGAGCTCCCTCAGCGCCCTCGGCCCCGGCGACGAGGTCGGCTACTCACCCATGACGGCCGACATGGTTCCCGATCCCAACACACGCTACGGCCTTTCAAAGATCAAAGCCGAGGCATTCCTGCAGAGCCGTCCCGATGTGCCGTGGATAGTCTTCCGCCCCACAGGCGTCTATGGCCCTCACGAGCAAGACTATCTCATGATGGTCAAGTGCATCGACCGCCACTTCGACTTCGGCATCGGCTTCCGGCGTCAGATGCTCACGTTCATCTATGTCGAGGATCTGGCGCGTGCGGTCTTCGACGCCCTTTCGCGTGCACCCCTCCACCGTGCCTACATCATCTCCGAGCCGCGGGCCTACACTCAGGAAGAGTTCCGCGCCATCGTCGCCCGTGCTCTCGGACGCCGTTTCGTCATCCCGGTCCGGCTTCCGCTGTGGGTTGCCAAAGCCGTCTCGGCCATAGCCGGCAAATGGGGAAAGATCACAATGAAACCAACCACGCTCAACCCCGACAAATACAAGATCATGCGTCAGCGCAACTGGTCATGCGACATCTCGCAGTCCGTCTCGCTCTTCGGCTTCGACCCTCAGGTCGATCTTGCCACCGGCATCTCGCGCGTTGTCGAGTCGTGGCGGGCCGGTCAACGCAAATAGTCCATCGCCATGTCCAGCCACCGCTCCCGCCGCCCCGTCCCCCTGTGGGTCACCATCGTCATCATCATCTGCATGCTGCCTGTCTTCTCATTCCCGGGACTTCTGGCATCATGTCCGGCCGCCGACACCGGTGCACGCACCATCCTCTGGTGCTATCCGTTCTACGTCATCGTCGCCGCATGGTTCGCATGGGCAAGCTGGAGCGAGCGACCCTACATCACATGGATTCTGCTCATCCTCATGCTCTTGAGCCACGCCTCGGCATGGATTCTCGTGTCAATGCCCTGAACCGTCTAAAGCACTGAAAATTATCTCTCTCCCTCACCATGGAACGACTCATGCAATATGTGTGGCAACACCGTCTCTTCCCCGCCTCGCGATTGCGCACGGTGTGTGGCCGTCCCGTCTCAGTCATCGACCCCGGCCGCATCAACACCGCCCCCGGCCCCGACTTCTTCAATGCCAAATTGATGATCGACGGACGCCTGTGGGCTGGCGACATCGAAATCCATGTAAAGGCAAGCGACTGGTTCCGTCACGGTCACCACACCGATCCCGCCTACAGCTCTGTCATCCTCCACGTCGTCGACCGCGACGATGCCCCCGTCCACCGCGCCAACGGCGAGATCATCCCGCAGCTCGTTCTCCCATGTTCGCCGCAGTTTGGCGAGCACTACCGTCTGCTCACCGACCGCGCCCCGGGCCCGGTGCTCGCTTGCCGCGACACCGTCAGCCACATCCCCTCGCTCTACCTCACCGATTGGTTGTCGGCTCTCGCCCTCGAACGTCTCCACGAAAAGGCCGACCGCATCACGGCGCTCCTCGCACGCTATGCCGGCGACTGGGATCAGACAGCTTTTGTCACTCTCGCCCGGGCGCTCGGCTTCGGCATCAACGCCGAGCCGTTCGAGCTGCTTGCCATGTCACTGCCCCTAAAACTGCTCCTGCGCCATTGCGATTCGGTCTTGTCTGTCGAGGCTATCCTGTTCGGTCAGAGCGGACTTCTCGACTCTGCGCCACCCGACGACCCCTATGTCAGCCGTCTCACAGCCGAATACCGGTTTCTTGCCGGCAAATACGGCCTGCATCCGCCTCAGGGCATGAGGTGGAAAATGGGTGGCATACGCCCGGGTGCCTTCCCTCATCGTCGCATTGCCCTGCTCGCGGCAATGATCTGCGGTGGTTTCCGACTCATCTCGCAGATCCTCCACGCCGCCGGCGAGCAATCCGTCGCCCGCATCTTCGATCTCCCTCTGTCAGGCTATTGGTTACGTCGCTACACATTTGGCAGTGAGTCATCATCCGCTCCGTCATCACTATCCGTGGCATCGGTGCGCACCCTCATGATCAACGTTGTCGCGCCACTCACCGTAGCCTTTGGCCGGTCGCGTGGCGATGCCGGCGCCACACCCCGCGCAGTCGAGTTTCTCGAATCCATCCCTCCCGAGCGCAACAGCGTCGTCTCGCTCTTCTCCTGTGCGGGTGTCAAAGTGCCCGACGCGCTCACATCTCAGGCGCTCATTCAGCTGCGCCGTGCCTACTGCGAGCCCCGCAAATGCCTGTTCTGCCGCATCGGACACCGCATGCTCGCTTCAAAAGCGCTCAGGAATAAATAAACTCTGAGAGTGTGTTAAATCCTGACACACTCTTAGCCCTGTATGCGATAGTCGCCCGCAGCGCTGTCAAACACTATTCCCCGGTCGGCGAACAACCGTCCGAACGCCCCCGATTCCCTCAGCTCGGCCACACTGCCGCTCTCGATCCGTCCGTCCGACATCAGCCATGCCGAGTCGGCCACACACAATGCCTCACCCACGTCATGTGTCGACAGCAATATCGTCTTGCCATCGCGGGCAAGTCTCCCCAGCAGAGCCATCACATCCAGTCGCGACGCCACATCCAGAAACGACGTCGGCTCATCCAGCACTATCAGCGGTGTCGCCTGCGCCAGTGCCCGGGCTATCATCGTTTTCTGCCTCTCGCCATCGCTCAGGGTTGCCGTGTGACGGTCGCGCATCTCCGCTATCCCCATCGCCTCCATCGCCTCCTCGGTGACCCGTCGGTCAGTGGCGCTCAGCCGTCCGAAAAAACCCGTGTGCGGCTGTCGTCCGAGTGCCACTGTCTCAGCCACAGTCAGCCCGCCGGCCATCTGCCGCTCCGTACACACAAGGCTCGTATATCTCGCCAGCTCCTGACCGCTCATGCGCCTTATGTCGCGGCCGCATATCTCCACGCTCCCCTCCATAGGCCGCTGGTTGCCGCATAGCGTGCGCAGAAGCGTCGACTTGCCGCACCCGTTCGCCCCGAGCAGCACCGTCAGCGTGCCCCCCTCGAGTTCCAGGTCGAGCGGCGCGGTCACTTTCCGGCGTGAGTATCCCGCCACAAGGCCGCTTGTCTTTAGCTGTAAGTTGCTGGTATCAGATCTCCCCCCCATCGGTCAGTTGAAATAGTGAAGCCTACGCCTGCACAATATGATATACAATATCACCGGCACGCCTACCATCGGCGTTATCGCGTTCACCGGCAGCACTCCCGCGGTCGGAATCGTTGTCAGTACCGCGCATAGCAACCCCGTGCCCGCCCCCGCCATAGCCGTGGCGGGAAGCAGCGTACCGTGTGCCGAGCTACCGGTTACAAACCTCGCTATATGAGGCACCGCCAGCCCTAAAAATCCCACCGGCCCGCAAAATGCCGTCACCGATGCCGTCAGCACCCCCGACACCACTATCAGCGTCCCGCGTATCCTGCGCACATTCACCCCCATCGAGGCTGCATAGCGCTCCCCGAGCAGCAGTGCGTCCATCGGCTTCACAAGCAGCATGCTCGCGGCAAGAAACAATCCCACCGGTGCGGCGAGCCACCATAGTCTGTCAAAGCCCGTCGACGAGAATGTGCCGAGTCCCCACACCACAAAACCCTGCAAGCCGCGGGCTGTCGCAAAAAATCCAAGCAATGATATGGCCGACGATGCCAGATAGCCCACCATTATCCCGGCTATAAGCAACATCGCTCCCGATTTCACCACTCTCGACATCCCTATCAGCACCGCCAGCACCGCGCCCGACCCGGCAAGCGCCCCGGCGATCGCACCTATGCTGCCCCCCACGCCGGCCACCGAGCCTCCCATCGCCAGCATCACCAAGGCCACGCCGAGCGACCCTCCTGTCGACACACCAAGTATCGAAGGCCCTGCCAACGGATTGTCAAACGCCGTCTGCAACTGCAATCCCGCCACCGACAGCCCCGCTCCGGCAAACAGTGCCGTCAGCGCCATAGGCAGACGGCTCTCGGTCACGATCACGCGCCATGCCTCCCGGCTCACATCCCCGCCCGTCAGTGCGCGCCACACCTCTCCGGCAGGTATATCCACGCTGCCATGCCACAGACACACGCCGAGCAACACCACCGCCGCCACGGCGGTCACACCGGTCGATATGGCTCCGCGCCTGCTCATGGCCTCACCTTGTGGAAATAACGTGCTTCCGGCAGACTGTCCGTCAGTGTCCGGTGAAATATCCTCATATAGTCGGCGAGCAGACGCTCGGGATGAAACGGAAATTCCTCATACATCATGCACGCAGCCGTGTTGGCCGCATACACCTCTCCCGTCTGCCATGCTTTCATGCGTCCGTTCAGCTCATAGTCCGCCTTCAGGTCTCTCAGCGTCACATCCGTGCCATAGGTCTTCAGCAGCCAGTAGTCGGCATCGCCCGCCCGATCCAGCACTGTCGCGAAGTCCAGTGCAAGCGATCCCGCCGAGCTGTCGTCCGAAAACGGATACTCAGCCCCGGCGTCAGTCAGCAGACGTGCCATATAGCTTCCACCTCCGGGCACATACCACGTCCCCGACATCACTTGCTCGGTGATCACCTTCGGCCGTGCCTCCATTCCGGCAGCCATCAGCCTCAGACGCTCATACTCAGCCATCGATCTCTCATAAATCGAGTCGGCCTCCGCGCCTCGGCCATACAATCGCCCGATCAGTCTGAACCACTCGGCTCTTCCCTGTGGAGTCTTCTCCATATAGTCGGCCATCTCCATCACCGGTATTTTCATTTTCGTCATGGCCGAGTGATCGCTTTCGGCATATGGGGTCGCAAGCACCACATCGGGCGATATCTCTATTATCGTCTCAAGTGTCGGCGACGCCGATGTTCCCACATCGGCTATCTTTCCGCTTGCCATAGCCGCTTTCACCGATGCTGTCGCCACATACTCTGCATCCGTCACACCGGCTATGCTCCCGGTTGCCCCGAGCTCATCTATGGCGGCTATGAACACCGACGAGGTCACAACCGACCTCTCCACCGGCACTCTCACCACCGTCACATCCTCACCTAACCCCGCAGGCACTTCGCTGTCCCTTTCCACCAAGGCATATCGTCTGGCTTTCGCCGTCTCATCCCATGGGTTGGTCAGCTCTGCCATTGTCCACCCATCGTGTGCCACAAGTGTCAGCAGTTCCGCAGCATGCGTCAGGGTGTCGCCATCGGGCGCGTCACCCCTCTCTTTTCCCGACGATCCTTTGCTGCTGCAGGCTGATAATACGCACATTGTCAGCAGTATATATATAAATCTTACCATCGCAGATGCAAAATATCTCATTTAATATGCAAATATACGGCAAAATATCTTAACTTTGCAATCGTTTTCGGGGCGTAGCGCAGTCCGGTTAGCGCACCTGCTTTGGGAGCAGGGGGTCGCGAGTTCGAATCTCGCCACCCCGACACAACAAAAGACAGCCGAGGCATTCCCTCCGCTGTCTTTTCTCGTTCTCAGAGTGTGTTAAATTCAAACACACTCTCAATTCCCTTGCAGTGTCGGAATGATCTTGTCGCCCCTCTGTATGAGTGCTTTTATCTCATTTCTCAGATCCTCAGGATACTGATTTGGATAAGCCGTGCTGCTCATTCCGAGATACATGAGCATGCCCATCATCGACACCACTTCCTGTTTGTTCTCTTCACACCATTTTTGCTTGTTGGTTGCCTTTTCGGCATCGTCAAGAGCATAATTGGTCTGTTCCACCATCGTTTTCCAGTCAGCGGGGTGAAATTCATTAGTATTACACAGTGAGTCAACTACTTCCTGATCATAACCGGTAACATCTGCGGCATATGAGGTTATAGCAGTGATCAGCATGGCTGCAAAAAGTAAAACTGATTTTTTCATAAGTCGAGTTTTTGTATGAACAGCACTGTTATATATCAATATATAACACTCTGTCGCATAATTAGTTTTACTTAGCGCATTGCACACCGGATCTGTGAAAACCTGTAGCGGCTAAAGCAGCTAAAAATCGCGCACGACGTCGGTCACAGACATCGTGCGCGCCCTATCTTCGCGGCAAAAGCAAAAAACACCCCATGCTCCCCATTTTTTAATATGGGATAGTCGGGCGCTATCCTGTGGCTGAATAGTTACAGCGACAAACCCCTTAGCTCTACGAGGTTCGACCATAGATGTGATATATGTGCTTATTGCTCTTGTTTCAATGGTGTAATGAAGATGAACACTTGTTGGCCGTCGGTTGCCGCGAAATTGGTCAGGTGCTCGAGTCGTTTGACATATCCCGCTGAATGCTCGCGGATATTTTCTATTATCTCAGTATCAGCCGTGCCATCGGCCTTCTCCGTGGTGCGGATTATCATGTCATCCGTAATGTCCGAACCGTTGAAGAATCGCGATGCCTGCGACATAGCCTTCACCTGTGCCACACGGTTAAGCGCCGACTCCGACTTATACTTCGCCTTGTCGAGCTTCACAACCGACATCAGATACGCATTCTCATAGTCCTCCACAGCCTTCACTCCATCAAACGGCGCATTCTCATACATCCTCACCAAGAAGTTGGTCAAAGCCGTCCTCTCCTGATTATAACTTTGCGCAGATATGGTTGTGCAAAAGCTAATTGTTAATAGCAGCGTTGTTATCAGTCTGTGTACCATTGTTATTGCTACGTTGATTTTGATTGATAAGATAATATTCCGCTTCGTAATAGAAATAATATATTCTCTTGCGTGTATAGATCATTATTATAAAACAAATTATCGATGCAATGGCGATTGCCGATATCATCCAACAGAAGCTTATAAACTTCCAGCCAAATAGCACATAGAGACCTCCGACAACGCAAAGGCTTCGGCAGAATGAAAACTGAGCCTCTAACGGTGGAATATGAGACAATGAATCGTCTTTCCATAATCGATAAAACGTACGATTGTACCATTCTTGGCTCAATTCGTTATTATTGGATTGGCTCTCTTCATTTTCTCGTGCAGCTAAATCATTTTTGAACTGCGCAAGGGCAGCACTGTTCAGCCACCTATTGTGACGAAGCCATCCGAAAACAAACCTGGCTATATAGTGGATAGCAATACCCACTATATAGCTCACACATAATGCTGTAATTCCATAAGTCAGCGTATCATACGGCCATAGCGTTTCATTCCCGAATGATTTCCATAATAGGAAGACAGTTAGATATCCGGGAATAACCATTGATAGTAAGTCATACAATCCCACCCTACTCATTAAATTTGTCATGGCTCTTTAGAAACTACTTTAAATGATGAATATTTGCCGATTTCAGATAGAGGAACAAATATATAGGTAATCCATGTAGTTTTGACCTTCTCTTTGCCCCATGCATCGTATAGCTTATCCCATGGCCTAAGAAATTCACCTAAGTACGTTATCTGAGATACACTGTTGTACAGACCTTCCCCTCCGATACTAATAATCTTTCTCTTTCTTGCATTTTCAGTCCCACGCCGCGCTTGTGAAAATGTTGTAATTTTCTGATTGTTTGAAGTGAATTGATTAGTAACAATTGAATTGTCGTCCCAATTATTTACATAAGTACCCTGTTGATTCTTAAGGCTCGTAATCGGGCTCTTATCCCATAATTGTCTTC
>CANOUR010000052.1 GCA_947570265.1 uncultured Bacteroidales bacterium
CACCTCGACACTGCCAGTGTCGCGCTCTAGCCAGATGAGCTAATACCCCGTTATGCGATGCAAATTTACGGTTGATTTCTGAGGTTTGCAAATTTTTATGGAGTTTATTTTCACTTTTAGCTCCGGGTGGGTGTTTTTACAAAAGAACTGGCCGCAGGTTTGCCTTGAAAGGTAAAAGTGCTATATTTGGATTCTGAAAACTGTTTTTGAATAGTTGCATATGTCTAATTTTGGAATTTTGCGCCGGATTGTGCCGGTGATGCTTTTGTGTGTGGCGATGGCTGCGTGTGCCGCCCGACCGTCGGCTGTGGCTAAGGAGCGTGGTGGCGAGGGGTGTGACAGTGTCCGTGTGGCCGCTGCCCGCACTGAGGTGTGGAGGCCGCTTCTGGCGGACAGGCGTGTGGCTCTGCTGAGCAATCACACGGGTATGGTCGATTCGGCGACTCATGTGCTCGATCTGATGCTTGAGGAGGGGGTGAGGGTGACGACCTTGTTCTCGCCTGAGCATGGGTTCAGGGGCACGGCGGATGCCGGCGAGCATGTGAAGAGTGGCCGCGATGAACGCACCGGGCTGCCGATTGCGTCGATGTATGACGGCCGCAACCGCACTCCGTCGCCCGAGGTGATGGATGGGTTTGATGTGCTGGTGGTCGACTTGCAGGATGTGGGTGCGCGGTTCTACACGTATCACATAACGATGCTTGATCTGATGGGTGCGTGCGCCAAGGCGGGGAAGCCTGTGGTGGTGTTTGACCGTCCGAATCCGCTGGGCATGGTGACTGACGGCCCTGTGCTCGATATGAGATATGCGTCGGGTGTGGGTCGGATTCCCGTGCCTGTGATCCATGGCATGACGATGGGCGAGATAGCGCGCATGGCCAATGGCGAGGGTTGGCTCCGCGACAGTGTGAGGGCTGATCTGACGGTGGTGGCCGTGGAGGGCTACCGACATTCGACGCGTTATGACCTGCCGGTGGCGCCGTCGCCCAATCTGAAAGATATGCAGGCTGTGTTGCTGTATCCGTCGCTGTGTCTGTTTGAGGGGACTCCGCTGAGTGTGGGGCGCGGCACTGACGCGCCGTTCACGATGTATGGCTATCCGGGTATGCGCAATCAGCACTGGTCGTTCACGCCCGAGAGCCGTCCGGGAGCAAAGCATCCTCCGCTTGAGGGCAGGAAGTGCCGCGGTCGTCATCTGTCGCGGATATCGCGTGACTCGATAATCGCCGCGGGCTTCAATCCTGAGTATCTGATCGACGCGTATCACAATGCGGGTCTTTCAAAAGAGCGGTTTTTCACGTCGTTTTTCAATAAGCTTGCGGGCAATGACAGGCTTCAGAGGCAGATAGCCGATGGGGTGAGTGCCGACGAGATAAGGCGGTCGTGGAAGGCCGAGGTGGATAGTTTCAAGGCCAGGCGTAAACCCTATATGATATATCCCGAATGAGTCCGTTGACGGTCATTGCGGTAATAGCGTGCTATTTCGCTATGCTGCTGGGGCTTTCGTGGCTCGCGAGACGGGGTGGGCGCGGTGGAAACGATGAGTTTTTCACCGGTGGACGCCGTGCGCCATGGCCGTTGGTGGCTGTGGCCACGGTGGGTGCGTCGATCTCGGGTGTGACTTTCATATCTGTGCCTGGCATGACTGCTACGGCGGGCTACGGCTATCTGCAGATGGTGATGGGTTTTATCGTGGGCTATGTGGTGATCGCTTGGCTGCTTGTGCCGCTGTTCTACCGGCATGGGTTGGTGTCGATCTATGGATGGCTTGGTAAGCGGTTCGGCATGCGGTCGTATAAGTCGGGCGCATGGTTGTTTTTCGTCAGCAAGATCTCGGGCGCTTCGGTGCGGTTTATGGTCGTGTGCGCGGTGTTGCAGACGATTGTGTTCGCTCCGTTGGGTATGCCGTTTGAGCTTAATGTGGCCGCCACGGTGGGGCTTATATGGCTCTATACATCGATGGGCGGTGTGAGATCGGTGATATGGACAGATGTGCTCAAGAGCGTATGTCTGGTGCTGTCGGTGGTGCTGTGCATGGTGTTTGTGGCCGCTAATCTCGACATGGATGTGGCCGCTATGGCGCGCTCCATCGCAGATCATGAGACGTCGCGTGTGTTTTTCTTCGATGATGTGACGCGTGCCTCGTGGTTTGGCAAACAGTTTGTGGCGGGAGTGTTCATGGCGGTGGCCACGAACGGTCTGGATCAGGATATGATGCAGCGCAATCTGGCGTGCAAGGATTCGGCGGCGTCGCGCAAGAATATGATTGTGAGCGGCGTGATGCAGTTTGTGGTGATAGCGCTGTTCCTTATGCTCGGCACGGTGCTGACGATATATGTTGAGCGGGTGCCGGAGCTGTCTATGCCCCGGAGGAGCGATGAGCTCTTCGGCATGGTTGCCGCTCACGACTCGATGCCTGTGGCTGTCGGTGTGCTGTTTGTGCTCGGGTTGATTTCGGCGGCATATAGTGCCGCAGGATCGGCCATGACGGCGCTGACCACTTCGTTTACTGTCGATATACTGGGGCGTGGGGGCGATGCGTCGCCACGCACGCGGCGTGTGGTGCACGTGGCGATGGCTGTGGCGATGGCCGTGGTGATCGATGTGTTCTACAGGCTGAGCGATCAGGATGCCATAAGCGCCGTTTACACTCTGGCATCGTATACCTATGGTCCGATTCTGGGTCTTTTTGCCTATGGGATGGCCACAAAACGCATGGTCACGGACAGGGCGGTGCCATGGATATGCGTGGCGGCGCCTGTAGCCTCGTGGATGGTGCAGCATGCGCTGAGGCATTGCGCGGGGTATGAGACGGGATTTGAATTGCTGCTGCTCAATGCTCTGCTCACATGCGCCGGCCTGGCGGCGGTCTCATATGGGGAAAAGAATAAACACACTCTTAGTCAAACACATTCATAAATAACCATGCCTAAGGATCTGTTCAGCCGCTATGTGTGGATAGTCGACACGATACGGCGCCACGGTGCGATCACGCGCCATCAGTTGAACGAGAAGTGGAAGAAGTCGCAGTTCAGCGATGGAGGCCAGCCGCTGACGCGGCGCACGTTCTATAACTACCGCAATGCGATCGCCGAGCTTTTTCAGGTGAACATCGAGTGCAATCCGGTGACCTATGAGTATTCGGTCGAGACGACCGGAGCCAACAACGAGTCGATCACCAACTGGTTGCTTAACTCGGCCACGATGAGCGATGTGCTGTCGGGGTCGCGCGACGTGGCCGACCGGATATTTGTGGAGGAAGTGCCGTCGGCGCGGGTGTATCTTGCGGGTGTGATCGAGGCCATAAAGGGCAATCATCCGGTGAAGATCGCCTATCATCCCTACACGCGATCCACTCCTACGCCGGGCATTGTGCTCGAGCCGTATTTTCTGAAGATATTCCGCCAGCGATGGTATGTGACAGGGCGTAATGTCAAGGATCGGAAGGTGAAGACATATGCGCTCGACCGCATCACCGATCTGTCGATCGAGACGGCCGACACGTTTGCCATGCCCGACGATTTTGTGGCCGAGGATTATTTCCGCGATTCATATGGCATAGTGTTTGACGAGGGTGAGGCTAAGAACGTTGAGCTGCGTGTCGAGGCCCGACAGGCAAAATATCTGCGTGCGCTGCCGCTGCATCATTCGCAGCGTGAGAGTGTGCACGATGCCTACAGTCTGTTCAGCTACAGGCTGAAACTGACCCCTGATTTCGTGCAGGAATTGCTGTCGATGGGGCCGAAGGTGACGGTGGTGGCGCCGGCCGAGCTGCGTGCCATGGTGACCGCGTCGCTGAGAGAGTCGCTCGCCAACTACGGCGACTGACCGCAGGGCAGAGCGAAATGCAACGGGGGCAACGGATCGGAATCCGCTGCCCCCGGCATTTATAGATCGTAGTGGGAGATCAGAATGTGAACTGTACGCGACCCTGAACTGCGTGGAAGTCGCGGTCGTAGGGGAGTTTGTCGCGGTCGAGGTGGGTGTAGGTGTAGTCAGCCATCACCTGGATGTACTTGTTGAACGAGAAGTTGACACCTACGGTCACTGCGTTGACATTGCCACCGCCTACAGAAGAAGATGCGTAGGGATAGTCCTGCATGTATCCGGTGGGATAGTACTGGTCGCGGCCTACGCTGTAGTATTCACCGTCGACGATGTCGTTGAGACCGGTGTAGTTGTAGCGGGCTACGATCTCGAGGCTCTTGCCTTTGAGGCCACCGAGCACACCGTCAGCGTTGCTGTAGGTGTAGGGGCTGCCGAAGATCATATAGCCGAGTTCAACGTAACCTCCGTAGAAGTTGTTGTTGCGCAGGGGGTTTGCAGCAAGCCATGCCTCATAAGTGCCCCAGCAGTCGATGTTGTTCTGGGCATCCTCGAAGAGCGAGTAGCTGTCGCGCTTCTTGGTGACGTGCTTGTAGAGGAATTCGCCGCGTGCGAAGAATTTGGGATTGCGGTAGAGGAGCTCGGCGCCTACGTTGACAACGTTGTTCACCCAGGGGAGTTCGGCTGTCACGAGGTCTTCGGTGCCGTCGACATATGTCTCGAGAGCCTGACCGATGGTGAGCTTCTTGTTGATGACATTGTTGGTCACCTCGCCGCCGCCGCGGTGGGCGAAGCGTGCGTTCACACCGATGTGGAATGTCTGATCCTCGGTGTTGAGAGGACGGACGAGCCAGCGGCCGCTTACAGCCACACCGTCGAATCCGGCGATCTGGTTGTTGTAGGTGTGGTCGGTCGAGATGCCCTGGTTGGCAAACCACATGTTGTTGTAGAACTTGTAGGTCACGCCCAGTTCACGTCCTACGCCGAGAGCCATTGTCGATCCGGGGCGAGAGATGAAGTGGTAGCTTCCGAGCGAGGTGTTGCGTGCCATCGAACCGGGGTCGTTGTAGTAACCGGCTTTGACAACGTTCCATCCATTGGCCCAGTTTTCCTTGTTCCACTGTGCGAAGATGTTTTTCTGAGAGAATTTGCCTCCGCCGAAGCCGAAGTCGGCATAGAAGTACCAGTCGCGGTAGCTGAACGATGTGCGGATGCGTGCATCGGTCAGCGAAGCGCCGCTCTTGAGGGGGGTGAAGTCGCTGTGATAGTAGGCCACGTCGCCCATCATGCGGGCGCCTACGGTAAATTTGGCGTCGTTCTTCTGGAGCTGCACGGTAGGATCGTTATCGAAGTCCTGGGCATTGCCGGCAAGGCAGAGGGCCATCATCGGCAGCAGAATATATTTTTTCATAATGTTGGATGTAGTCGATTGGTGTTTAAGAAAAATGATTAGTATCCCAGGTATTCGAGCACAGCTTCTGCATCGGGTACGTCGGCGGGAGCCTGCGAGTTGTCATATACGCGATCGGCATAGAAGGGGTTGGGGAGCTTGTTGCAGCGGAAGCCCTGGTCGATCATGTAGCGGAGCGACATCTCGGTGCGGTTTGTGAAGAAGCCGTCCATGTATACGGGGAGGCTGACGGGCGATGTGAAGACGGTGTACTGTGTGGGATCGACAGTGATGCGCATCAGGTCGTCATAAGATGTCTCGATGCCGTAGTTGTAGATGCCCATGTATTTGCCCATCTGAGCGTATGAGTCGAACGAGTAGGGGTGGTTGATCATGCCGCTCTTGCGGATCATGTAGGCCTGCCAGGGTTCGTTCATTTCGGGATAGTTGTTGGGAGCGCCGGAGATAGCCGGGCCGATGATGTGGCAGCCGTTGTCCAGTGCGAACTTGATGATGTCGGCATAGCCGGTGGGGGTGGTGTAGGTGAGGTCGGTTGCACCCTTGCCCTCCCACAGGAGATAGCACATGGGCACGCGGCCTGCGAAGATCTCGTTGTACTGGCGGAGTGCGTCGAATGTGAATGTCTGGAGGATCACCTTGCCGTTGGTGTTGCCGATGTTGACCTTGCCGTTGGCATAGAAGGGAGCGTTTTCGGCTTCGGGTTTGGTGATGATGTTCCAGCCGCATGCGTTGAGTTCGTCATAGACGAGCTGCACCATGTTAGAGGGGTTGACCCACGATTCCTTGAATTCGGGATAGATGCCGGGGCGGTTGCCGTTGTCCTTGTCGTCGGCTACATAGGCGTTTGACCAGTCGTATTCCACAAATGCCATGTATTTAGCCTGAGGCATTGCTTCGCGGATCTGTTTGAGAGACATGTCCTTGTACTCATCCTTGATCTTGTAGGTGAGGACACGCTCGCCGTTGGCGTCGCGGTTGAGCTTGCGGCCTTCGGCATATGCGATCTGGTCGCGGAGAGCCGACACATACTGATGCTGGTTGGCGAATCCGGGACGGGCCTGCTCAAGCGATGTCTCGTTGAACCACGATCCGGCGTCGAGCATCAGAAGCTCGTGATAGTAGTAGCTCATTGCATAGTAGGGACGGAAGCTTGCCACGTCGGCTGCATACTGCTCGGCGATGTCGGCCTCGGTGAAGTGCTGTGTGCCGTCAGCGTTTTTGAATGAGCGGTAGAAGTCCTTACGTGAAGAGGGCACGTATTCGCTGAATACGTTCTCGACGTTGGTTGTGCGCGAGAGGTTGTCGTCGTGGTTGGCGAGCACAACGCAGTCTTTCGATGCCTGAAGGTCGCTCTCGAGATAGTCAGCGCCCATGTTGCGCGCCCAGCGCCATGCGGCTTCGGTCTCTTCAGGAGCCCAGAATGTAGAACCACGGTGTGCGATCACGGCATAGAGGGGCACGTAGTCGCGTACTTTGGCCATGTCAGGCGAGATGGTCTGAACTTCGACGCGCTTTGCGTCTTCTTTCTCGTTGGTGAATTCCTGATGTTCGCAGGAAGTGAAGGTAACCATCGTGACGCTTAGCGCCAGCCCGGTGCCGATTGCTTTTTTCAGCATAATCAGTTGGTATATAAGGTTATCTAATCGTTTTACTATTTATTGTGCGATATGTAACATTTTTGTGAGTTACATAGGTGGTGTTTTAACAATTATTGTTAGATTTGGCAAAAGTACATGGATACTTTCACAATTGCAAACTTCGGAACGAAAAAACGTTGGTCAAAAAGTCTGTAAATTTGTTCTGTTTTTCGCTTTTGTTTCGCTTGTTGGTTCTATAAATCATCCCAAATCTCCGTTTTGCTTTCGCATTGCAAAGGCGCGACTTTCGTTTTTTAACATTTCGGGAGCTGTCTCAATCCCGCATGGCTAAAGGTCGCGGAGCAGTCTGATGGCTCTGCGCCGGTCGGAAGCGAGACGCTTTTTCAGCGCTTCGAGAGAGTCGAAAGCCTCTTCGTGTCGCATCAGTTTGAAAAATTCGAGCGCCACGGGCTGTCCGTACAGGTCGCCGGCGAAATCGAGTATGTGGGCTTCGATGGTGACGGGTGCGTCGGGGCGGTCGACCGTCGGGCGGCGTCCGATGTTGACGATGGCTCGCCGCCGCACTCCGTCGGGGGTGCGTGCCACCGCGGCATAGACGCCGTTGGCGGGAGTGATGAGCGATTGGTTGCCGATGTCGATGTTGGCGGTCGGAAATCCGATCTGGCGGCCGATCTGGCGGCCGAGCACCACTGTGCCCTCGATCATGAAAGGGCGGCCGAGCAGTTCGCGCGCTTTGGCGACATTGCCTTCGTTGAGACACATGCGCACCGTGCTTGAGCTGACGGTGTGGCGTTTGTGGCGAAACTCAGGTGCTTTGACGATCTCCATGCCTATGGTGCGGCCTATGGCGGTGTAGGCTTCGAAGCCTTCGGCGCGGTCATGGCCGAAACGGTTGTTGAAGCCTACGACGAGTGTGTCGATGCCATAGCTCTGTTTGAGCATCGACAGAAATTCGGTGGCTGTCATGTGGCGCATGCGGTCGTCGAAGTCGAGCAGCACGCAGTCTTCGGTTCCTGCTGCATCGAGAAGTGCCAGCCGCGTGGCTGTGTCGGTGAGCAGCGGCGGAGCGGCGTCGGGACGGACTATGGTGAGCGGATGGGACTGGAATGTGACAACAGAAGCGATAAGGCCGCGCGACAGAGCCTCGCGGCGCACAAAGTCGATGAGAAAACGGTGGCCGAGATGCACACCGTCCCACATCCCCACGGCGGCTATGCGCCTGCGTCCGGTGTCGCCTGGTTTGGCAATGTTCATTTAAGATGCGGGCCTATGAGGTGGGCGAATTCCTTTCCCTGCGGCACGAGAAGGGTGTGGAAGCCGAGGTCAGCGGCCGTGTCGAGATTGGTTTGCGAGTCGTCGATAAAGAGCGTGTGCTCGGGTTTGATGTCAAACAGCTTGCATGCGATCTCGAAAATGCGTGGTGACGGTTTCTGCACTCCGGCCTCGAACGACGGCAGCATGCCGTCGAAATAGTCGGCCCGGTGCAGTCCTTCCTGCCTGAATGCCTCGAGGATGCGCCCGTTCCACATTATAGGATTGGTGTTGGAGAGCATGTATATGTTCAGCCCCATCTTGCGGAGCTCGCGCAACTCATGGAGGCGCGCCACCGGAATGCCTACAAGAAACTCCTGGAACGCATCGTCGATCTGGGCATCGGTGACGCCCGGCGGCATCAGGCGTTTCAGCTCGTCGCGAAACTCCGATGACGTGATGCGCCCTTCCTCAAGAGCCTCGAAAGGCCCTTTCTGGGCATAGTCAGTGAGATACATGCCGACGGAGTCGAATCCGAGACTCTCGAAAGCCCGCACGCAACGCATGCGGTCGATGTCCATGATGACTCCTCCGAGGTCGAAAAGCAGGTTGGTAATCATAGCGCAAATTTACTTAAAAAACGATAAAAGAGAAAAAGAGTTTGACCGGCCTTGCGATGCATGAATGAAAAATCGGTTCAATGAATGGTGCACGATGTCGGATCGCGCCGGAAAACAGGCAGTAGTTTTGCATCGTCAACATCAACAACAGATATCAAATATTATGAAAGACACAGATTTTACCAATCCAGAAGCCGTGCAGAATTCCGAGGCCGAAATCGCTGCCGAGGCTGCTGTCGCCACCACCACAGTGTCCGCTGACGCCGCAACCGATACCGCAACCGATGTCGAGGCTATGCTGGCCGAGGCTGAACAGCGCGGCTATCTGCGCGGGCGCAATGAAGCGATCGCCGAACAGATCGATCGTCCGGGGCTGTGGGAGGAAACGGACTCCCCCAAAGGTGTGAGCATCCTCGACAATATATCCCCCGGCATCTGGGACTGACCGACAGAGTTTTATTAACCATCAAATTACTACTTTTTATTTATGAGCCACGTTTCAAACCAACCGCTGACCACAGCATCGTCGGCCGAAGCCGCACCCGGATTGCTTCTCAATGAAATAGATTCGCGCGTGGTGCGCATCCGTCCGTCGGCAACTCCTCTCGATCAGATCTCGCGTATGGGCGGCAGCCGCCGTGCCGGTGCGATGAAGGTGGAGTATTATTCCGTGGAGACGCGTCCGGTCGACGCTGTCATCCTTAGTTGCGACGCACCACAGAACGCCGGAGAGCCTTATTCGATCACCGTCACCCCCGCAACGCTGTTCGAGGCATCGGAGACTTTCATGGTGCCGTCGGTCAAAGACGCGCAGGGATCTCCCGCTGTATTTTATGTGATCGAGCGCAACAAGACCACCAACCGTCTGACGGTGGTGCATGCCAATGCCGGGGAAGGAGCTTCGCCACTTGTGCTCGCCAAGGGCACCCAGATCGTGCGCATGGGGCGAGCGGCAACCGAGCTTGATGTGCAGACTGCTCAATTTCAGGCTCTTCCATCGAAAAATTGGAACCAGTGCCAAATCTTCAAGGCTCAAATTGAGGAATCGACTCTTCATCGTCTGTCGAACAAGGAGGTGGGATGGACATTCAGCGATCAAGAAGAAGTGGCGGTGATCGATATGCGCCTCGGCATCGAGAAAAACTTTTTGTTCGGCAGCAGGGCTGTGATCTCCGATCCGGTCAAAGGCGAGGATGTGTCGCTCACCGGCGGCATATGGAACCAGACCGACCTCACCCTCACCTACAATGCCGACGAGAAGGCCGACGACCTTGCGATGAGGCTCGTGAGAGAGGCATTCCGCAACACCTCGGGATCGCGCCGCAAGATACTCCTTGCCGGTGGCGACCTCATCGACAAGCTCAACCGTCAGGAGCTGACGAGGGTGGCCACATCGACCGACACCGTCACCCGCTGGGGCATAGATTTCACCGAGATATGCTCGAAGTTCGGCCGACTCTATGTGGTGCACTCCGAAATCTTCGACCAATGCGGACGTGCTGCCGACGGCATGGTGATCGATCCCGAATATGTCACTAAATATTCGTTCATCCCCATGCAGGCCGAGCGTCTCGATCTCAAGCGCAGCGGACAGCGCAACACCGATGCCATCGTCATCACCGAAGCCTCGTGTCTGGTGCTCCGCTATCCCAAGACCCACATGCGGGTTGTAGCCGCATGACCCTCCGACGTCGGCCGCGCGCAGTGTGCGGCCGACGTAATTTTCAGGAACTGTCTAAAATTATTTGTTGGATTGGAGGGGATGAGCTATTTTTGTAGAAAATCTAACTTAGCGAGTTTTTCTATGACACCGAAATACAAACGTGTGCTGCTCAAACTCAGTGGTGAGTCACTGATGGGCGCGCAAGGCTATGGAATCGATCCCGGACGTCTGGCCGACTATGCCAGGCAGATACGCCAGGCCGCCGATGCCGGAGTGGAAGTGGCCATCGTGATCGGCGGCGGCAACATATTCCGCGGCGTGCAGGGCGCGGCCAAGGGATTCGACCGAGTCAAAGGCGATCAGATGGGCATGCTCGCGACAGTGATCAACTCGCTGGCACTGAGCAACGCTCTCGAGGCCGCCGGACAGAAATCACGGGTATATACGGCTCTCAACATGTATCCCATCGGGGAATACTATTCGAGCCGTCGCGCCATCGAGAGTCTTGCCGAAGGTGAAGTGGCCATAATTGCCGGTGGCACAGGCAACCCGTTCTTCACAACCGACACAGGCAGCGCTTTGCGCGGCATCGAGGTGAAGGCCGACGTGATGCTCAAAGGCACACGTGTCGACGGAGTGTACACCGCCGATCCCGAAAAAGACCCCACGGCCACCAAATTCGACCGCATCACCTACGACGAGGTGCTTTCCCGCGGTCTCAAGGTGATGGATCTTACGGCCACGGCGCTGTGCAAGGAAAATGGTCTGCCCATCGTGGTCTTTGACATGGACACCACGGGCAACCTCATGAAAGTGCTCGGTGGCGACGAAAGCATCGGCACACTCGTCTACTGATCAATAACACAACAACACAATATTCATCTCATGGAAGTAAAAGACTACCTCGCCCCGGCAGAGGAAAAGATGGAGCTCGCCGTCGACTATCTCGACGAGACACTGTCGCGCATACGCGCGGGCAAGGCCAACGCCAAGATCCTCGATGGCATACGCGTCGAATACTATGGCTCAGCTGTGCCTCTGAGCAACGTGGCCAATGTGTCGGTGCCCGACGCACGCACCATCGCCATCACACCTTGGGAAAAGGCTATGTTCAAGGAAATCGAGAAGGCCATCATCAACAGTGAGCTTGGCATCACCCCCGAGAACAATGGCGAAGTCATCCGTCTGGCCATCCCGCCGTTGACCGAAGACCGCCGCAAGGCACTCGTCAAACAGTGCAAGGCCGAGGCCGAGGATGCGAAAATGTCGGTGCGCAACGCCCGCCGCGACGCCATCGAAGGCCTCAAGAAAGCCGTAAAGCAAGGCATGCCCGAGGATGTCGAGAAAGACGGCGAGGCATCCGTGCAGAAGATCCACGACAAGTATATCAAGAAAATCGACGATCTTTTCGCCGCAAAAGAAAAAGAAATACTTACGGTGTGAGATGGTTCTCAAAGAGCTGACCCTCACAAATTTCAAAAACATAGCACAGGCTTCGCTGGAATTCTCGCCAAAGGTCAACTGCCTTGTGGGCAACAACGGCATGGGCAAAAGCAATCTGCTCGACGCCATCCACTATCTGAGCTTGTGCAGGAGCTTCACAGGGGTCACCGACCGCCTGCTCGTGCGCCGCGGCGAGGATTTCGTCATGGCGCGCGCTCTCTATGACCGCAAGGGTGTCGACGAGGAGATCACGCTCGGCATGACCCCCGGACGCCGCAAGAGCCTCAAGCGCGGTGGAAAGGAATACCGCCGTCTGGCCGAGCATATCGGCCTGTTTCCGCTGGTGATGGTGTCGCCGGCCGACGCCGATCTTGTCAGAGGAGCGGGCGAAGAGCGCCGCCGTTGGATGGACATGGTCATTTCACAGGCCGAGCCACTGTATCTCGACGCGCTCATGCGCTACGGCAATGCCCTCGAGCAGCGCAACCGCATGCTCCGCGACCACATCGTCGACCACACGCTCTATGAAGTCGTGGAGATGACGCTCTGCGCAGCCGCATCCCACATAGCCGCCCGGCGTGCCATGTGGCTCGAACGTCTCACCGGCATATTCCGCCGCCACTACACCGCCGTGGCGGGCGACGGCGAGGAAGTGGCTCTTGCCTATGACAGCCCGCTGGCTCAGGGCGGCGATCTGCAGCCTCTCCTCGACAGCGCGCGGCGTCACGACGAGATGGTCGGACACACATCTGTCGGGCCTCACCGCGATGACATAGCGATGACTCTTGCAGGCATGCCTGTGCGGCGCACGGCGTCGCAGGGACAGTGCAAGACGTTCACCGTGGCATTGCGTCTGGCGCAGCACGAATTTCTCCACGAGGCCACCGGATTGCGCCCGATGCTGCTGCTCGACGATGTATTCGACAAGCTCGACGCCACCCGGGTGGAACGTATCATGGAAATGGTGGCTGCCAACGAACGGTTCGGGCAGATATTCCTTACCGACACCAACCGCACGCATCTCGACGACATCATATCACGCACCGCCGGCGACCACCGCATGTGGACGGTGACCGACGGCACGTTCACCCCCATGGCACGATGAAACGCACCGATCCGCTTCCTGTCGGCAAAATAGTAGAGCAGATGCTCGAGCAGAATGGCGTGGCCGATCTCTACAACGAGCAGCGGCTGTGCTACATGTGGTCGGAGATAGTGGGCCCGGGCATAAACAGGCTCACGTCGCGACGGTTTGTCGACAACGGGGTGCTGCATGTCTACCTCACTTCGGCAGTGCTCAAAAACGAATTGTCATTCCAGCGCACGCGGCTGGTGAAAGCCCTTAATGATGCCGTGGGCACTGAGGTCATCCACGATGTTAAATTCCATTGACGCGCCGGCGTCAATCACTCTACAATATATCAAAACAAACAAAGCTGTGACACCAATCGAAATACCCAAGTCAGACAATCCCCGTGTGCCTGACCCCTGCGGCCCCTACCGCCACTACATGCCTCTGCAGATCAGATTCACCGACATCGACATGCTCGGTCATCTCAACAATGCGATATTTGTCAATTTCTTCGACATGGGCAAGACCAACTATTTCAGCACCGTGCTGAAAGGGCCGCTGAGCTGGGACACCATATCGCTTGTGATCGTCAACATCAACTGCTCGTTTTTCGCACCTGTCTACTTCACCGACAAAGTGGAGGTCTACACAAAGACCGTCGAGATCGGTGAGCGTAGTGTGACCATGGATCAGCGCATCGTCAACACCGAGACCGGCGTCACTCACGCCATGTGCCGCACGGTGCTCGCCGGATTCGACATACAGAATCATTGCGGCATACCCGTCACCGACGAATGGCGCCGGATGATCACACAGTTCGAGCAAATGAAATAAACAGGTATATCCCTCTATCCTCCTCACAATTGCAAATGGCAAAGAAAGTGGTCGAGACTCCGCTGATGAAGCAGTATCTCGAAATGAAGCAGAAACATCCCGACGCGATATTGCTTTTCCGCGTGGGTGATTTCTACGAGACATTCTCCGACGACGCCATCTCCGCATCGGAGATTCTCGGCATCACGCTCACCCGCCGCGCCAACGGGTCGGCGGCTTATGTCGAGCTCGCCGGATTTCCGCATCATGCGCTCGACACCTATCTGCCAAAGCTGGTCAGAGCCGGCAAGCGTGTGGCCATATGCGAGCAGCTCGAAGATCCCAAGCTCACCAAAAAGCTTGTCAAGCGCGGCATCAC
>CANOUR010000053.1 GCA_947570265.1 uncultured Bacteroidales bacterium
GCCGCCTGAACTACAGCCTTCAGGACACCTACCTGCTCACATTCACACTCCGCGACGACGGCACCTCGCGCTTCTCGAAAGAGAACCGTTGGGGTCTCTTCCCCTCGGTGGCTCTCGCATGGAAAGCCGGCAACATGCCCGTGTTTGAGGATGTGCGCTCATGGTGGAACGACCTCAAGCTCCGTCTGGGCTGGGGTGTCACCGGTCAGCAGGACATAGGCAGCTACTTCCCCTACATGCCTGTCTACACATTCTCGGCCAACCCCGGATTCCAGTATCCCGGATGGAACGGCGGCTACATTGATCCGCTCTATCCCCAGGCTTATGCCGAAGATATCAAGTGGGAGGAGACAACCACATGGAACGTCGGTCTTGACTTCGGATTCCTCAACAACCGCATCACAGCCAGCGTCGACTGGTATCTGCGCGACACCAAGGATCTTCTGGCCTACACACCCGTGTCGATCCTCACCACATCCGACTACATGAACCGCAACATCGGTTCGCTCCGCAACACCGGTATAGAAGTGACCATCGGTGCAAAACCCATTGTCACCAAAGACTTCACATGGTCGACCGGCTTCAACTACTCTTATAACAAGAGCGAGATCACAGCCCTCACCGGCGATGCCGAAACCTCGCAGATCAGCGTGGAAGACGCACCCTCCGGAACAGGCACACACCTGCAGTTCCACCTCGTGGGCGAAGCACCCTACTCCTACATGGTTTATGAGCAGGTCTACGACAAGGCAGGCAACCCCGTTCCCGGCCAGTATGTCGATCAGGATGGCGACGGCAAGATCACCGAAAACGACAAGATCATCTTCCATTCGCCCATCGCACCCCACTCTTTCACATGGAACAACACCTTCCAGTGGAAAAACTGGGATCTCGGCTTCACACTCCGCGCCAATGTCGGAGGCTGGAACTACAACAACTCCAGATATGAGTACACCCGCATTCCCAACATCACGGGCTATCAGCTGAGCAACCTTCTCGACGACACATTCCTCTTCGATCAGGTCGACTCCAACCTCATCCTCAGCTCCTACCTGATTGAGAACGCATCGTTCCTCCGCTGCGACAACATCTCGCTGGGCTACACATTCCAGAATCTCTGCAAGGGCAATCTCGGCCTGCGCATCTTCGGCGTAGTGCAGAATCCCTTCGTGATCACCAAGTACAAGGGACTCGACCCCGAGGTTTGGCAGGGCATCGACAACAACGTATACCCCCGTCCCCTCACAGTCACCCTCGGTGTAGTGGCCAACTTCTAATCTTTACCTCACCCAAAACGAAAATTCCAACATGAAAATCAATAAGTTTTTACTGAGCGCTGGTATCGCTGCCGCGGCCATGGGCTTCGGAGCTTGTACGGGTGATCTCGATCTCCTTCCCGCCGACCCTCGCGACACCACTGCCTCATCATTCGCCGAAGACCCCGAAGCCTATCTCGACGCTCTCGCGGCCGACGTGCTCTTCAACTTCGCCACCTATGGCCCCAACGGCGACGCCATCATCCACTCGTTTGACGGCGGTATGTCGACATGGCAGCGCGCCATCTTCATCATCGAGGAGATACCCACCGACGAAGCTTGCTGGCTTCCTGCCGCCGACGCCGACTATGCCGACTTCCAGTATGGCATCGTCGACGCCACCAACAAGGCCGCCACTGGCGCCTACTCGCGCTTCATGGTCAACGCAGCCCTTTGCATCGACTTCATCCGCACAATCAACGAAGGCTACTTCGACTCCACTCCCGAACTCGCAGCCAAGGCCAAGATGTACAAGGATCAGGCCAAGGCTCTCTGGGGCGCAAGCTACTACTATCTGATCTCAAACTACGGCAACGTGCCCTATGCCGACGAGAACACCCCCATCGGCGAGGTGCCCGAGCAGCTCACCCAGGCCGAAGTCTACGCCCGCGTAGTGGCCGAGATGGAGAAACTCGTGGCCGACATGACCGACGCCACCCCCGCCTACGGCTATGTGGGCAAGGACATGGCTGAAGCCATCCTGATGCG
Organism: uncultured Bacteroidales bacterium; assembly: GCA_947570265.1. GTDB lineage: Bacteria > Bacteroidota > Bacteroidia > Bacteroidales > Muribaculaceae > CAG-1031. The sequence goes on from CANOUR010000053.1 coordinate 2,025, forward strand.
CCTCTACCTCAACGCCGAGGTGTGGTCGGGCAAAGCCGAGTGGGCAAAATGTCTTGCCTCGGCACAGAATATCATCAACCGCCACAAAGGCACCGGCTTCAACGGCACAGGTCTTGTTGACAACTACAGCAAGCTCTTCACCCAGCAGAACCAGCGCTTCGCTCCCGGCGGAGGCGATGCTGCCAACGAAATCCTATGGACGATTCCACAGAACATGCCCAACCTCACATCGTGGGCCAACACCACGTTCATGATCGACGCATGGCTCGGTGACGCAAAGAATATCACCAAGGGCGACTGGAACTGTTCAGACGGCTGGAAGTGTGCCGTGGCACGCCGCCAGTTCGTGGAAGTGTTTGACTGGACTGACGAGGCCATGTCGCAGACCGCCGACCAGCGCGTGCGCTTCTGGGCAACATCGGCACAGGGCTTCTCTGTCGACAACCCCGACATCAGCACACAGGACGACTATGGCGACAACGGCTATCTGCCCCTCAAGTATGCCAACTGGCTGCTAAAGGATGACGGCACGATCGACAAAGCCAACTCAGGCCCTGCAGCCAACCAGTTCTCTATCGACTACGCCATGATCCGTCTGGCCGAAGTCTACCTCACGGCTGCTGAAGCCATCCTCAACGGAGCAGGAAGCCCCAACGACGCACTGGCCTATGTCAACAACGTGCGCACCCGCGCCGGACTCGCCGCATGGACTGCATCGCAGCTCACCAAGGAGAGCCTCCAGCAGGAGCGTCAGCGCGAACTCTACACCGAGGGCACACGCCGCACCGACCTTATCCGCTATGGCAAATGGATCAGCGGATACAACTGGAACTGGAAGAACAAAGTGGCCGAAGGCGCTGACTTCGACAGCAACTTCAACCTCTATCCTCTGCCCAGCGCCGTCTGCTCACAGGCCGGCTACACCCAGAACCCCGGTTATTAATCCTCTAACCCGCAACTAAACCAGAAATGAAAAAACTTTCAATATTGCTCGCAAGCGCGGCAGTGGCAGCAGGGTTCACAGCCTGCGACAGCCCCACTGATCCCGTGCTCAACACCGAGGATCTGGCGATGACGCTCAACGAGCCTTCATTCGCCCACGAACTCTTCGCTCTCGAAGACGGACACATGTTCGAGCTCGAAGCCGTGCAGCCCAACTACGGTTATGCCGCACCTGCCGTTTACAGCGCCGAGGTGTCGCTCACCGAGGACTTCAAGGCATTCGAGACCATCACCCCCACCGACGCCGGTGTGGCCAAGATGGAGTTTAACGACAACGACCTCGCCGTCGCGCTCAACGAACTCTTCGGATTCGACGCCAACACCTATACCGATCAGGGCGAGATACCCGTCTATATCCGTGCTGCGGCTGAGATCGCAGGTGTCGAAGGCACATATGTCACATCAAATGTCATAAAGCTCGACAAGGTGACATTCTACTACGCTGCCAAGAGCGCCGGACAGATCTATCTCGTCGGACAGCCCTCGGGATGGAAACGACCCAGCCTCAGCGACGCCGAATACTACGAAAACTGGAAACTTGAAGAAACCGGCGCAGGCACAGGTATCTTCACCGGTACATTCGATCTCAAACCGGGAGAATCCTTCCGTTTCTACCGCACTCTCGGCCAGACCAATACCGATGACGACTGGGGTAAAGACGGTGAATTCCCCTCGATCGGAGCCAAACCCAATGACGGAACAAGCGAGACCATCGAATTTACCGACGGTGTGTTCGAAGGTGTCTGCGTCGCAGGCAAGGGTTCGTGGGTGACACCCGACAACATGGTTCCTGGATCGGTGCTTCTCACCGTCAACCTCAACACCATGACTGTCACATTCGAGCAGGGCGCGATAGACTACAGCAAGTATGCCTGCATCTATCTCGTAGGCACTCCCACCGGATGGAAACGCCCGAGTGTAGGCAATGCAGACGACTATGCAAACTTCAAGCTCTATGATCTCCAGAACAACGGTGTCTATGTCACTGTCGAACCAGTAGCTCTCGGTGCAGACAGCTACTGGCGCTTCTATGAAAAGCTCGGCGAGACCAACACCGACGAGGTAGACTGGGGCAAGGATGGCGAGCTTCCCTCGATCGGCCCGAAAGCCAATGACGGAGATAATCTCGAGGTGACATTCACCGACGGTGCATTCTCAGGCACGGCAGTTCCCGGCAAAGGCTCGTGGTTTGTAAAGACCGCATGCAATGTCAACATGTCGGTTGACCTCAGCGACAAAGATGCCATGAAGGTGACATTCACCGAAGTCGAAGTGGCAGAATAATCCACGGAAACAATATCCTCACCACGTCGGGGGGCAGGCTGATCGGCCTGTCCCCCGACTGCATTTGTCAGGATGACGGAAATTAGCGATATTTGCACCATTGATAAACCATAAACTGCAATGAACCGACAAGTCCTTGGAATAGACATAGGCGGCACAAACACCGCCCTCGGAATAGTCAACGCACGCGGCGAGATCCTCGCCACAGGCAACATCTCGACCCGCGGCCACCGCGATTTCGAGACATTCTCACGCGCTCTGCTTGCCGAAACACGCCGCATCTGCGCCGAAGCGGGTCTCGACATGCCCTCGGCCATCGGCGTGGGCGCTCCATCGGGCAACATACAGAACGGCATGATCGAACGCACCGCCAACCTCGAATGGCCCACCCCCCTGCCCGCGGCCAAGATACTATCCGAGGTATTCGGCCTGCCCGTGGCCGTCAGCAACGACGCCAACGCAGCTGCGATCGGCGAGATGACCTACGGCGCTGCACGCGGCCTCACAGATTTCATCATGATCACGCTGGGCACAGGCGTAGGCAGCGGAGTGGTGTGCGACGGACGGCTGATCACCGGGCGCGAAGGCCTTGCAGGCGAGCTCGGCCACATAATCATCCGCCGCAACGGACGCCCCTGCGGATGCGGACGCCGTGGCTGCCTTGAGACATACACCTCGGCCACCGGAGTGGTCACCACAATCCGCCAGATGCTCGCCGACAATCCCGACGAGCCATCGTCACTACGATCAATACCCGACGACCAGCTCACATCGCTTGCCGCCTACGAGGCCGCCATGGCCGGCGACTCACTCGCCCGCCGCGTGTTTGACTTCACCGGCACGGTGCTCGGCGAAGCCCTCGCCGATTTCGCGTCGTTCACATCGCCCAAGGCGTTTGTGCTCTTCGGCGGACTCGCACGCAGCGGCGAACTGCTGCTCGCCCCGCTGCGCAAGGCTTTCGAGGAAAACGCACTGTTCTTCCACACCGGCGGCAAAGTCGACATACTGCTGTCGCAACTACCCAGCGCCCATGCCGCGCTGCTTGGCGCATCGGCCATAGCATGGCAGGCTTAGGCATCTTTTAGCCCTTCGGGAGCGTTATACAGAGTATATGACCGCACTGCGCAAAATAGTGTTTGCCATTCTTGCTGCGGCATCGGTTGCGGCATCGGCCCGACAACCGGCCGACAGCGTGCCTCCGGCAGATCACCGGGAGCCGCACCCTTTGCGCTGGATTCCGGCCGCAATCGGGGCAGGGCTTGCCACCGAAGGCATCATCGCGACAGCCTTACGCGACAAGCCGCAGCATATAGCGGCTGATGTCGGCGGACACCGGCACTCGTCGGTGACAGCCGACGTGGCTCAATACATGCCGTTGGCATTTCCATGGGCAATGAAGGCTTTCGGTGCACCGACACGAAGCTCCTGGGCACGCATGGCCACATCGCAGGCTTTCGGCACAGCCATAATGGCAGGCAGCGTATACCTGACCAAACACGCCGTAAACTCACTGCGCCCCGACGGATCTGACTCACGTTCATTTCCTTCGGGACACACGGCATGGGCATTCATGGGCGCCACATACAGCGCCATCGAGCTTCAGGGGCTATCGCCATGGTACACCGCCGGGGCTTATGCCTTTGCCACAGGAGTGGCCATGCAGCGCATCATCTCAGACAGGCACCATGCGGCCGACATTGTTGCCGGAGCAGGCATAGGCATAATCGCCGCCGAACTGGGCTATTACATCGGCGATGTGATCTTCGACCGCCGCGGACTTGAGCGACCTGCCCTCAGATTCGAGCCGGAACGCCGCAACCCCTCGTTCGTATCGCTGGCCACCTCCATGTTCTGGCCGTTAGGCAATATCAATGTGGGCAGCGGGTCGATCGTGCGTCTGCCGTCGCTCTCGGCCGGATTCAACGGAGGCGTGGCCATCGGAGATCACTGGGGCATCGGCGCCGCAGCACTCCTGCTCAGCACCCCACTGCAGATCAACCAACCTGCCGGATCGACATTCATCGGCAACCAAAGCTCCATCGGACTGACGCTGTCGCCCTACTACACCTGCCACCTCAGCAACCGCATAAGCCTCACGGCCGAGGCGGGCGGAGGATACTACAAACACCTCTCGCTGCGCACTATCGACAATGCCATATCCATAGGATGGGGCACACCCGAAGGGCATGTGAGCATCGGCACGGTCATCAACCTCACCAACCGCATAAGCTGCAAGGCATCGATCGGATATCGCGTCATGCACTATTCCTACACCATCAATCCATCAGCAGCCTATCTCACCGATGAACCAGCCCGCAGCTCGGGCACAACCGGAGGCCTCACCGTAGGACTCTCAACCCGCATAAACCTGCCCTGACCACACTCCGGTGGATTCACCGCATTATTTTCCAAAAATTTCATATATTTGTGGATTCAACGCCCACAACTATGAATTTTGCCGAGAAATCAAACCGCATATTCTGGAACACCGTCCAGCACTATCACGACACCGATGATGTCGACACCACACCTGTCAACCCATTCGACGCCGGCACAGTCGAACACACCTTGTTTGCAAAAAACTGGATCGACGCCGTGCAGTGGCATCTCGAGGATATAATCCGCGACCCTCAGATCGATCCGGTGACCGCTCTCGAGATCAAGCGCCGCATCGACAGGTCAAACCAGGAGCGCACCGACATGGTCGAGCAGCTCGACTCATATTTTCTCGACCTGTATAAAGATATAGTGCCACAGCCCGGAGCCACGATCAACACCGAGAGCCCCGCATGGGCCATCGACCGTCTGTCGATCCTCGCACTGAAGATCTACCACATGGATGCCGAGGTGACACGCCCGGATGCGTCAGCAGCCCATGTCGAGAAATGCCGTGCGAAACTGCGCGTGCTACTCGAGCAGCGCGAGGATCTCACAGAGGCGATCGACACCCTTCTGGCCGACATTGCCGCCGGACGCAAATTCATGAAAGTATACCGGCAGATGAAGATGTACAACGACCCTGAGACCAATCCGGTTCTCTATGCCGCGGGAAAATAAATCAGCCCCGGGCCGTGTGCTCGTCACCCGCTTCTCGGCCATCGGCGATGTGGCCATGACCATTCCGGTGCTCTACACTGTGTGCCGCGCCAATCCGGCCACACACTTCGTGATGGTCACCCGGCCATCCATGGCCCGCATGATGGTCAATCCGCCGGATAATCTCACACTCCACGCTGCCGACGTAAGCCACAGCTACCGAGGGTTAGGGGGCATGAGGCGTCTGATGCGCGAACTGATCCAGTCCCACGGAACATTCGACGCCATGGCCGACCTGCACAACGTGCTCCGCACCATCATGCTCGGCACAATGCTGAGGCTGAAAGGCGTGAAAGTGTGCCGGCTCAACAAAGCCCGCTCACGCCGACGCGCCCTCACCCGGACACGCAACAAGATATTGCTGCCGCTCACTCCCCAGTCGGCACGCTACACCGAGGTATTCAACCGCCTCGGGCTCAACACACAGGGCAGTCCGTTCACGTCGATATGGGGCGACGGCGTCAAGGGCGATCCGGCAGCATTTGCAGCGATCACCCCGGCAAAATCAAGCGACGAACGCTGGATTGCCATCGCACCGTTTGCCGCACACCGTGGCAAAGTATATCCCCCCGAGCTGATGCACAGCGTGGTGAGCAGTATGGCCGCGATTCCTGGCAACCGCGTGTTTCTCTTCGGCGGAGGCGACACAGAGCAGGCCATTCTATCGACCTGGGCCGATCCTCCCAACATCATATCGCTGGCAGGACAGCGGCATGGCTTTCCGGTAGAGCTGGCGCTGCTGAGCCATATGGATGCAATGGTGTCGATGGACTCAGCCAATATGCATCTGGCATCGCTTGTAGGCGTGAGAGTCGTATCGGTATGGGGCGCCACGCATCCCTACTGCGGATTCCGCGGACACAATCAGTCCGACTCCACCGCCGTGCAGCTATCCATGACTTGCCGACCCTGCTCGATATTCGGCAACAAGCCATGTCACCGCGGCGACTACCACTGTCTGGCAGGTATCAGCCCGGCAGCAATCATTGAAAAAGTCAACAGCATAATAAACCGTCCACACTGATGGATTTCGACATACACAACGCCACCACATCACCGTCTGACCGCGACCGCGATATCGAGAAGGCCCTGAGGCCTCTCACATTCGGGTCGTTCAGCGGACAAGACAAGATTGTCGACAACCTGCGCGTGTTCGTAGCGGCGGCACGCATGCGTGGCGAAGCCCTCGACCATCTGCTGCTCCACGGCCCTCCCGGTCTGGGCAAGACAACACTGTCGGGCATCATCGCCAATGAGCTCGGGGTGGGCTTCAAAGTCACTTCAGGGCCTGTGCTCGACAAGCCGGGCGACCTTGCCGGCATTCTCACATCGCTCGAGGAAAACGACGTGCTTTTCATCGACGAGATACATCGCCTGAGTCCCGTAGTCGAGGAATACCTCTACTCGGCCATGGAGGACTACCGCATCGACATCATGATCGACAAAGGGCCAGGCGCACGCTCCGTGCAACTGTCGCTGTCGCCGTTCACACTTGTCGGCGCCACCACCCGGTCGGGACTGCTCACGTCGCCTCTGCGCGCACGCTTCGGCATAAACTGCCATCTTGAATATTACGACCACGAGATTCTCGAACGCATCATACTCAGATCGGCGGGATTGCTCGGCGTGGCATGCAGCGCCGAAGCCGCCCACGAGATTGCAATGCGCAGCCGCGGCACGCCACGAATAGCCAATGCCCTGCTTCGACGCGTGCGCGACTTCGCACAGGTGAAAGGCGACGGCACTATCGATCCGGCCATAGCCCGCTATGCTCTCGAAGCTCTGAACATCGACCGCTACGGACTCGACGAGATCGATAACAAGATACTCACAACCATCATAAACAAATTCGGCGGAGGCCCCGTTGGTCTGTCAACCATCGCGACCGCACTGGGCGAAGACCCCGGCACGATCGAGGAGGTCTACGAACCATTTCTCATCAAGGAGGGTTTCATAAAGCGGACACCCCGCGGCCGTGAAGTCACGCCACTGGCATGGTCACACCTCGGCATACGTCCCTCAGCATCCGCCAACACACTGTTCGAATGACTATTTTATGCCCGGCATACGTTCATTGGTAAAAGACACCGCCGTCTACGGTCTGAGCTCCATCATAGGACGCTTTCTCAACTGGTGTCTCGTACCCCTTTATACGATCCGTTTCGCCACGGCTGAATACGGCATCGTCACCTACATCTACTCCATCGTAGCGCTCGCATTGATAATACTCATATATGGTATGGAAACCGGATTTTTCCGCTTCACCACACATGAGCGCTATGCCGATGACCCCATGCGGGTCTATTCCACCTCGATGATCTCGATTGGCGTCAGCTCATCGCTGTTTCTTGCGCTGGTGCTCGCTTTCCTCCATCCGGTGGCCGACGCACTGCAATGCCCCGACCACCCTGACTACATAGCCATGATGGCCGCCGCCGTTGCGATCGATGCCTTTACCGCCATTCCTTTCAGCTATCTCCGTTACAAACGTCGCCCATTGCGCTTCGCTGCACTGAAACTCACCGGCATAGCATTGAACATAGTTCTCAATCTGTGGTGGATACTGATTTCGCCATGGCTGTTAGGCACAACACCCGACTTGCGCTACATATTCCTCGCCAACCTCATCAGCTCGGCGATGATGCTTCCGCTGCTTTGGCCTGAACTTCACGGATTCAAGTGGCGGTTCGATTACACCCTATGGCGAAAGATGCTCGCCTACTCATGGCCGCTGCTGGTGCTCGGCATCGCGGGAATAATGAACCAGACCATCGACAAGATTATATTTCCGCTGTTGGTCACCGACCATGACCGGGCAATGACCGAGCTGGGCATATATGGTGCCAACTACAAGATAGCCATCGTCATGGTAATGTTCATCCAGGCATTCAGATTTGCCTACGAGCCGTTTATCTTCGCCCGGTCACGCGAAGCCGGAGAAGACCGTCTGCAATCATACAGCGACGCCATGAAGTGGTTTGTCATATTCGCGATGGTGATATTCCTCGGTGTGATGTTTTATCTCGACATACTGCGCTACTTCATATCGTCACGCTATTTCAGCGGGCTCAAGATAGTGCCGGTTGTCATGATCGCCGAATTTTTCTTCGGAGTATTCTTCAATCTGTCGCTATGGTACAAACTCACTGACAAAACCATGTGGGGCATGTGGTTCTCGCTTCTCGGCCTGGCAGTCACGCTTACGCTCAATATATTGCTCGTACCCATCATGGGCTATATGGGATGTGCCACGGCCGCATTCTGCTGCTACGGCGTGATGATGATAGCAAGCTATTTCGTCGGGCAGAAAAAATACCCCATCCGCTATCCAGTCGGCCGGCTCATGCTCTATTTCGCATCAGCCGTAGGGCTGTGGATTGTGTCGGTGTTCATATCGACTGGACACCAATGGGTCGACATGGGCATACGCACCGTCATGCTCGCCGCATGGATCGCAGTCATGCTCAGGATCGAACATGTCTCCCCACTCTCACTGATCAGAAAACGATGAAAGCAAAAATCGCAAACAAACTACGTCGGTTTTTCGTCGACTACTTCACCCTCACCGACTATCTGGTGCCGCAGCCGCAGGCCGAGGCCGACATACGCGACGGCGTGTCGTTCCGCGGTATGAACATAATCATCCTCATCACCGCCATACTCATAGCTTCTCTCGGCCTCAACACCAACTCCACCGCCGTCATAATCGGCGCGATGCTCATATCGCCCCTCATGGGGCCGATCATCGGCATAGGTCTGGCCGTCGGCATCCACGACTTCGCTCTTCTTTCACGGTCGGCGCGTAACCTGATGATGGCCGCACTATTCTCGGTGATGGCATCTACGCTCTACTTCTTCATCTCTCCCGTCAGCGAAGGCCATAGCGAACTCCTTGCCCGCACCTCACCCACGATCTACGACGTGCTCATCGGCTTTTTCGGCGGAGCAGCGGGCATACTCGCCATCGGCAGCCGGTCAAAAGGGAATGTGATTCCGGGTGTCGCCATCGCCACCGCGCTCATGCCGCCGCTGTGCACCGCAGGCTATGGACTGGCCACATGGCAACTTTCATATTTCTTCGGCGCTTTCTATCTCTTCCTGATCAACTCGGTGTACATAGCTCTGGCCACGTTCATAGGCGTCAAACTCATGAAGTATAGCCCGGTCGTCACAGCCGATCCTGCCCGCTCGCTTCGCGTCAGGCGCATCGTCTACACCATAGCCGTCATCGTGATGCTTCCGAGCATATGGCTCACATACCGCATGGTAAGGCAAAACAACTTCATCACCCGAGCCAACAACTTTATCAACGAGCAGTTCCACTTTCCCGCCACTCAGGTGCTGAGTCATTCCGTCGACTTTTCCGACCGTTCCCATCCGGCGATCTCTGTCACATTGATCGGACAGCCATTGCCTGCCGACTCCCTTGAGCTGGCAATGTCGCAACACCTCGCGTCATATGGCCTCGCCGGATCGTCGCTCCATATCATACAAGGTTCACAGGCCATCACCAACGACCATTCGTCATCAGTCCGCGATGTATATCAGCTGGCGCAATCCACGATCTCGCACCAGCAACAGGTCATTGACTCGCTCATGGCACGCGAGGCACTGCGCGAGGCACGCGACTCGATCGGAGCGGTGATTGCTCCTGAACTTAAAGTTTTGTTCCCGCAAATCGACGACATTGCAGTGAGCCGCACAGTGTTCGGCTCGGTAGAGTCGTCGAGCCTCGACACGGTCAACGTGGCTCTTGTCCGCTACAACCGCTCCATGCCTCCGGAACAAGCCCGCAAATTCCACGACTATCTCATAGCCCGTCTGTCAATCAAATCCATATCGGTGATCGACATAGGTAATTCCGTAAAATTCAAAAACGCAGCCACACATAAAAAATGAACAACGCCACCGGCCATCCACTCAAAGTAGCTCTCGTATGCCACTCCGACACCCTCGGCGGAGCGGCAGTCGTCACCTACCGTCTGATGCAGGCTCTCAGAGCGGAAGGAGTCGACGCCCGTATGGTTGTCTACAACCGTCTCGGTGACAACACCCCAGATCTTCCGGTCTCCGACATAGGGCCGCGTTGGCTGCGGGGATTAAAATTCGTCAAAGAACGCATACCGATTTTTCTCCACAACGGCTTCAACCGCGAAAACCTGTTCAAAGTCTCCACAGCATCGGCCGGGATGCCGCTCCACCGCCATCCCTGGATACGCCAGGCCGACATCATCAACCTCAACTGGATCAACCAGGGACTGCTGTCATTGGGAGGGATACGCAAGATTGCCGCGCTCGGCAAGCCGATCGTGTGGACAATGCACGATATGTGGTGCATGACAGGAATATGCCACCACGCATATGAGTGCCCCAACTATCAGCAGCAATGCGGATGCTGTCCATTTTTGACGGGCAACCGTCAAAACGATCTCAGCCACCGCACATGGCAGCGTAAGGACAAGCTTTTTGCCAGAACGCCGATAACTTACGTTGCCGTAAGCTCATGGCTGAGAGAGCAGGCAAGCAAATCATCATTGCTGCGCGATGCCGATGTGCGCATAATACCAAATGCATTTCCTATCGAGACATTTCCCACACGCCCTTACGACAACTTCCCCTCGTTCGACCCTACTCCCCAGCGCCGCCGCATCGTAATGGGTGCGGCACGTCTCGATGATCCGATAAAAGGTCTCGACATCGCAGTCGACGCCCTCAACCTCATCTTCGACAACAATCCTGACGTAGCCAACGACACGAGCATAATACTGTTCGGCGAATTGCGTAACCGCGCGATCCTCGACCGTCTACGATTCCCATACCTGTATATGGGACGTGTCACCGACCAGAAACTCCTGCGGCAATTCTACGCCTCGTCGGTCGCTGTGATATCCGCCTCGCATTTCGAGACACTGCCCGGCACACTTATCGAAGGACAAGCAGCAGGATGTCTCCCCGTCACATTCGGCAACGGTGGGCAGCGCGACATCGTCACACACCTACGTGACGGATACATCGCCGAATCACACACCCCCGAAGCCCTTGCCAAAGGCATAATCTGGGCTCTATCCCAGACACCCGACCGCGAAGCTCTGCACCGCAGCGTGGATGAGCGTTTCTCATCACACAAAGTCGCATCGGCCTACATCGATCTCTACCGCTCGCTACTCGACAAATAGGCTGACAGGTAATAAACCGCGGACGTCACCAATTTGGATCAGTAAGGCTCGAGATCCTTGCACGTCGCGTTGGATGTTTGTTCTTATTTTCCCGCCGGAGATATGACCGGTGGCACTGCGCTTTGATATCATCAGGCCATACGGTCTCGATAGCCACACTGTGTATGAC
>CANOUR010000054.1 GCA_947570265.1 uncultured Bacteroidales bacterium
GAGCATTTCATTCGTAACGAAAAGGTCGTGGGTTCGAGTCCCACTCGCGGCTCTCGACAAACAGATCAGGCAGCTGGATCATCCGGCTGCCTGATCTGTATTTTATGGCTATGTTCAATCACTTTCAATCGAATCATAGGCTGGAATACGCTCGACAAAAGTGTATCCGCCCGGAACAACGCGGCAGCAATAGTGCGTCATCCCGTTTGACACCACAAGCCACCGGGCACCGAGCACCATATTGTAACGGGCTATCTGGTCAAACACCTTTTGCGTGATCGCCACATGCGGAGCCTTATACTCCACGATCATCAACGGACGCATACCATGCTTCATGAAAACCACCGTGTCGCATCGCCGCATCGTATTGTTGAGCCTGACCGACACCTCATTGGCCATCAGAGCGGGCGGATAACCGAGATAGCCTGCAAGAAACGCCGTGAAATGCTGCCTCACCCACTCCTCGGGCGTAAGAGCCACGAATTTGCCTCGCAGAGGATCAAAAATCTCTGCTGACTCACATGACACAGCCCGCAGACGCGGCTGAATCGGCGGCAAGTTGAGCACAGGTCGTTGCATTGTGTGGATTTTTGTGTAAATTTACAAAAATTTCAAGCAATGGCAACACCAAAGACTGTCAACTTCACGGATCTCGCCCGCTCGGTGGCACGCGGAACGGATTTAGCACCCGTCTATCTGCTTCACGGCGAGGAAGGATTCTACATCGACAGACTGATAAAGCTGTTTGAGAACCTCGTTCCTGAAGCCGACCGCGACTTCAACCTCTACACACTATACGGGCCGGAGACAACAATGGCGACAGTGCACGAGGTGTGCAGGCGATTCCCCATGATGGCCGACCGGCAGGTGGTGGTGCTCAAGGAACTGCAGAGTGTCAACGCCAACGAGCTCAACAACCTTGCCCCCTACCTCCGCAACCCGTCGCCCACCACAGTGCTCGTGGCATGCTTCCGCGGTGAAAAAGCCAAAGGCAAGGAACTGCTCGATGCCGCAAAAACCGGTGGAGCCGTGATCTTCGAGTCAAAGAAGCTCAAGGAAAGTGCTGTAAGCGGCGAACTGTCCGCCCTCCTGAAGTCAAAAGGGCTCAACATCGAGCCAAAAGGACTCGAACTGATGCGCGACCACGTAGGCACCGATCTGTCGCGGCTCTACAACGAAGTTGAGAAACTTGCAGTGGCGCTTCCCAAAGGATCAATGGTGACCCCCGAAGTGATCCAGCATCATATCGGAATATCGAAAGACTTCAACAACTACGAACTTGCCGACGCACTGCTCCGGCGCAACGCATCACGCGCATTCGAGATTGTCGCACGATTTGCCGCCGACCCGAAGCACTATCCGTTTCCGACAGCAATATCTGCTGTGTTCGGCAAATTCTCCGACCTTATGATATGCCACTTCACGCCCGACAAATCCCCGGCATCACTGGCCAAAGCCACCGGAGCATCCGAATGGGCGGCAAAGAACCTCATCCCATACCTCCGCAACTACAACGCATATCAGGTCATCGAGATAATCGGCATCATACGCCAGACCGACGCCCGCTGCAAAGGCATCGGCAGCCGACAAGACCCCTATTCCCTGCTCCACGACATGGTGTTCAGGATACTCACAGCCCCCGGCCGTCTGCCATATTAAGAAAGTCGCTCTGCGATTATAATAAATGGATGGTGCGATACGTTATTTTTTCGTAATTTTGACCCTCGAATTAAATATAATATAAACGTAGATGAAAAAGCACTTTGTTCCGGTCGCTGTCATAGCCGCGACCATCCTCACGGCCACCGCAGCAAAAAAAAGCTCCGAGCCCGTGCTGATGACTGTCAACGGCAAGGACGTGCCGGTCAGCGAATTTGTTTATCTATATCAGAAAAATAACCAGCAGCAAGCCGAGCCGCAGACCCTCGACGAGTATGTGGGCATGTTTGTCGACTACAAACTGAAAGTTGCCGACGCCGAAGCTGCCGGAATCGACACAACCGAAACATTCCGCAAGGAATACGTCGGATATTGCGATGACCTTGCCAAGCCGTTCCTCACCGACACGACCGTCACCGACCGTTTGCGCCACGAAGCATACGACCGGCTGCGCACCACCCGCAATGTCAGCCACATAATGCTCCCGATCGGCCGCACTCCCGACGAACAGCGAGCCAACCGCCTGCGTCTCGATTCGATCCGCACGGCGATCCTCAACGGAGCTGATTTCGGCGACATGGCAGTGAAATATTCAAGCGACCGATCAGCCATCCGCAACCATGGCAACATGGGCTTCGTCAGCCCCGCGACACTGCCGTTCCCATTCATCGAGGCAGCCTGGGCCACACCCGTAGGACAGATCTCAACCGTTGTCGACGACACACCCTACGGCTATCACATCATCCGCGTCGAAGATGAGAAAGCCAACCCCGGTCAGGTCGAGGCACGCCACATCCTGAAAATGACCCGCGGACTATCAGCCGATGAAGCAGCTGCAAAAAAAGCACAGATCGACTCGATCTACACACTTCTCAAAAATGGCGCCGACTTCGCCGACATGGCATCGCGCGAAAGCGAAGACCCCGGATCGGCACGCCGTGGAGGCATGCTCGACTGGTTCGGCCCCGGACAGATGGTTCCGGAGTTTGAGAAAGCCGCCTTCGAGACAGCCGACGGAGAAATATCCGAACCGTTCTCAACGGCATATGGCTATCACATCGTGCAGACCACCGGACACCGCGCAATGCCCTCATACGAAGAGACCCTGCCATCGATCGACCGCGCCATCGCCGCCGACTCACGCGCCAACGAACCCCGCAAAGCCAAGCTCGAACAACTGCGCAAGCAGTATAAAGCCCAGATCATACCGTCGGCACTCGATAACGTACACTCTCGCATCGCCACCCACGGCAAGCTCGACTCGATCATGGTGCAGCAACTCACTGCCGACTATACCCCCGTAGCCATCGTCAACGGACGCAAAGTGCTCGTAGGCGATGTCGCAAAAAAGATGCCACGCTACAACACACCGGTTTCGGCCGCCGCTGCCGCCGACGAGTTTGACCGTGCTGCCGCCGACCGTCTCGACGAGGTCACAGCCGAAGAAGCCCGCGCAAACCTTGCTGCCGACGACGAAGCCTACCGCAATCTCATCAACGAATATCGCGACGGCATACTGCTCTTCGAGATCAGCAACCGCAACGTCTGGGACAAATCCAACAAAGATCGCGAAGGACTCGAGAAATTCTTCGAGACCCATCGCAGCGACTACACATGGGACACACCACGTTACAAAACCATCATCGTATCGGCCACAACCGATTCGATAGCTGAAGCCGCACAGCAATACCTCAAAGACAACCCCGTCGGAGTCGATTCGCTCGTCCACCGCCTGCGTGGCAAATTCAGACGCAACATCAAAGTGGAACGCAAAGTGTTTGCCAAAGGCGAAGACGCGGTTGTCGACTACCTCGGCTTCGGTGCTGAAAAGCCTGCTCCCCAGGGCAAATGGGTAGCATTCTTCCCCTACGAAGGCAAGATCCTCAACGCCCCCGAAGAAGCAGCTGACGTCCGCGGAGCTGTGGTCAACGACTACCAGCAATGGCTCGAACAGCAGTGGCTCGAACGTCTCCACAAGCAATATCCCGTGAAAATCAACAAGAAGGAGCTGAAAAAGCTCCAGAAGCAAAAATAAATGACCGTCAAGAAAATCCTACTCCCCGCAGCCGTATGCGCCGTCGCGGCAATGGCTTGGGCAGGCACCGACAATGTTGCCGAAGAAGCCGCATGGGTGATCGGCGACCAACCGATCTGGAAGTCGGAAATAGAGGAAGCCTATCAGCAGATGCTCTATGAACGCGTTCCGTTGACCGGCGACCCCTACTGCGTCATCCCCGAACGCCTCGCCATCGAGAAACTATATCTCCATCAGGCCGACATCGACACCGTTGAGGTGCAGAGCGCTATGGTGGCATCACGAGTCGACGGCATGCTCAACTACTATGCCGCATCGCTCGGATCGCGCGAGAAAGTCGAGCAAGTGTTCAACAAATCATGGAACGACCTGCGCGAATCGCTCACCGAAATGCAGACCAACCAGAGCCGCGTCAGTCAGGTGCAGATGAACCTCACCAAAAACGTATCGGCCACACCGGCCGACGTCCGCCGCTACATGTCGGAGCTCCCCGCCGACAGCATCCCGTTCGTCCCCATGCAGGTCGAGGTGCAGATCCTCACACTCCAGCCTGTCATCCCACGTCAGGAGATTGAGGAAGTAAAGGCTCGCCTGCGCGACTACACCGACCGCATCAACAACGGCGAAAGCGAATTCTCCACCCTTGCCATCCTCTACAGCGAAGACCCCGGCAGCGCATCGCGCGGTGGCGAGCTCGGATTCATGGGGCGCGGACAGCTCGTGCCCGAATACGCAGCCGTAGCGTTCAACCTCAGCGACCCACGGCGAGTCAGCAAGATTGTCGAGACAGAGTTTGGCTACCACATCATACAGCTCATCGAAAAACGTGGCGACCGCATAAACACCCGTCACATCCTGCTGCGGCCGAAAGTGTCCGACAAGGATCTGACAGATGCCGTACTCCGCCTCGACTCTATACGAACCGACATCATCGACAAAAAATTCACATTCGAGGATGCCGTACAGTATATCTCGCAGGACAAGGACACCCGCAACGCACGCGGCATCATGGTCAACGACAACAGCGGCACCACACGCTTCGAAATGTCGCAGCTCCCACAGGAAATAGCAAAGACTGTCAGCACAATGCAACCGGGCGAAATCTCGCGCGCATTCATCATGACCGACCCCAAGCTCAACCGCGAAGTTGTGGCGATCGTGAAGCTCACAAACCGCATCGACGCCCACAAAGCCAACATTGCCGACGACTATCAGCTCCTAAAGGCCCAATACGAGGATAAAAAGAAATCGCAGATCCTATCCGACTGGCTGACAAAGAAAATCGCCGACACACACGTGCGCATCGAGGACGGATGGCGCAACTGCGACTTCCGCTACAAAGGCTGGATCAAAGAGCGCGCTTCCGACGACTGATGCACTTCAACGACAACAACAGCACCCGATTGATTCGCCTCCGACGCGGCACTCTCGCCGCGCTGGGGGCGGTCGCCCTTTTGGCTCTGCCTTCGCTTCTTGCCCAGACACAGCAACACCCGAAAATAGCCCCCACCATTCCGCAAGCCGACCGCCACGAACCCGGCAAAGTTTTTCTCGAACACGCCGACCTCCTTGAGATGGACAAAGACCGCAACGCCGACTTCCAGGTGCTCCGCGGCAACGTCGTGTTCAGAAAAGACGACATGTTCATGTATTGCGACAGCGCCTACTTCTACGAATCCTCAAACTCGCTCGACGCATTCTCTAACGTCCGCATGGAACAAGGCGACACTCTCTTTGTCTATGGCGACGAACTCAACTACAACGGACTCGACGAACTCGCACGCCTCTTCTCACTCCCCGGACGCAAAGTGCGGCTGATCAACCGCGACGTAAAACTCACCACCGACCAGTTTGAATATGATCTGGCGCAAAACGTCGGATACTACAGATTCGGCGGTGAGCTGACCGACACAAAAAACACGCTCACATCGGTCGAAGGATACTACCACCCCGACTCAAAAGACGCCTATTTCTACGACAACGTGGTGCTCACCGGGCCGCGCGACAACGACACACTGCACATGTACACCGACTCGCTCCTCTACAACACCGGATCGCGTCTGGCAACACTCCTCTGTCCCACACTCATCGTCAACAAGGACGGAGAGATACGGTCATCATCGGGCACATACAACACCCTCACCGAGCAAGCCGACCTCATGGCCCGGTCGATGGTCGTCACCCGCCGCGGCAACACACTCACCGGCGACACACTCTTCTATGACCGCAATGCCGGTTATGGACAGGCATTCGGCAACATGATCCTGACCGACAGCGTGCGGCAGTCCACACTCATGGGCGACTACGGTTTCTACAACGAACTGACCGACTCGGCATTCGTCACCGGCAACGCACTCGGCATGGAATATTCCGGAGCCGACACCCTCTATATCCATGCCGACACAATCATAGCCCGCACGCTCCCCGACTCCACACATGTCACCACATCGTTCCACAACGTGCGTTTTTTCAGAAACGACATCCAGGGGCTGTGCGACTCGATGGCATTCACCGAAATCGACTCCACTCTCTACATGCACCGCCATCCCGTGCTATGGAACGGAATGCGCCAGATCCACGGCAACGTGATCATGGTGCACCTCAACGACTCCACCGCCGACTGGGCACGCCTCCCCGACTTCGGAATGATGACCGAACACATAGCCGAAGACTGCTACGACCAGCTTGCCGGCAGCGACATGACCGTATGGCTGGCCGACACCACAGTCACACGCCTCTACGTCGAAGGCAACGTACAGCTGATCATGTATCCCATGGAGCAAGACTCCACCTACAACAAATACACCTCGGTCGAATCGTCATATCTCGACGCACATTTCAGCGACAACGAAATCCAACGTGTGCTCATGTGGCCCGAGACAACCGGAAATGTCACACCCCTCTACCTCGCCAAGCGATCCGACAGATTCCTACCCACATTCCAGTGGTACGGAGCAATGCGGCCACTCTCTCCCGACGAAGTCTTCGACCGACCCGAAGAAATGGTCATCCTCATGTCCATGCCTCCGGTCGGAGGCAAAAGGCGCCCCCCCGAAGGCCCTGTCCACGGCCCCGCAGTTCCAAAACTGCCACCGCACATGACACAGCCTGAGACCCCGCCGACCGCCGGCGACGACCCCGGCGACGACAACCCGCAATCACCTCCTCCCGAACAGTGATATCAAACACCATCACACCTCATTCCAACCATTCTACCCAACCTTTCAACCCACCACGCATTCACACAAGCCCCATGACCACGCTCCGCAACATCTCGAAAATATGTCTTGCCTTGATGCTCACCCTCCCCGCGTTCACAATGTCGGCCCACGGCCGCGGAGAAAAATCGCTCGGACTGCGCGGCGGCTACAACACCCGCAATGAAAGCGCCGTCGCAGGTCTATATTTCCAATATGCGTTTTCCCGCCACTTCCGCCTCGCCCCCAACGTTGACTACGTCTTCCGCAACGACGGCACAGACGCCTACAGCGCCAACATCAACACTCACTTTCCAATCGCATTCGACCGCAACGAACGCTTCGCCGTCTATCCCTTCACCGGTGTCAATTTCATCTCATGGAACCACCGCATCAACAACATCGACGGACAGCAGACAAGCAGCCGCACATCGCGCCTCGGCCTCAATTTCGGCGTAGGCATGGAATACTACTGCACCCAATCGCTCAAAATCAGCATCGAAGGCAAATTCAGCCTCGTAAAATCCTACAACAGCGGAGTGTTCAACATCGGCATCGGCTATGTGTTCTGACACGGCACAGCCGCTCGTGTCGGTCATCATCCCGGCCTACAATGCCGCCGCAACGATCGGCGAGGCCATCAGATCAGTCATCGCCCAGACAATGACCGACTGGGAACTCATCGTGGTCGACGACGGCTCATCCGACGCCACCGCCTCACAGGCTCTTCAGGCCATGCGCCATGCCGGCAACCGCCACCAAAGCCACACACACCTCATCGACCACGACATCAACCGCGGCAGTGCTGCCGCATGGCAGACCGGACTCAACGCAGCAAAAGGCCGCTACGTCACCAAACTCGACGCCGACGACACCCTCACCCCCGATGCACTGATGGCCCTCACAGATGCCGCCACCGGCGACGCACAGGTCATCCGCGGACAATTCAACCGCATATCCGGCAAAAAAGTGCGCATCTTCGGGCCATCCCCCTCAATAACTGACCTCAACGACTCCCCCATTTGCGTCGACTATTTCACACTGTGCGGAAAACTGATCGACCGCAACCTGTTGACTGCCGACGGCATGGCCGCCTTCGACCGGCTCGACAGATGGGAAGACCTTGGCGTCGTAGCCCGCGTGATGGCGCTCCGTCCCACCACTGTCACCATCGGCAAAGCCGTCTACAACTACAACATAGCCCCGCCCGGAAGCTCATTGAGCACATCCTCACGCCAGCGCCTGCTTTCCGACCATATAGCCATCGCACGGTTGATCGACAACTGGATGCGCCAACGCGGCATACACAACCGCTACACCACATTTCTCAACCACCTCAAATTCGCCTCCAAAGTCAAATATCTCCGCAGTCGCCATCGCGATGTGGCCGCGTGGAAACAGACATTTCCCGAAGTCAACAACCGCGTGATCAAACTCCGCCATGTCGCCCTTCACCACCGACTGCTGTTCGCCACCGTCTCCATCCTCCCCACCCGCCTGTCGCAATTCATCTCCGACCACTGCCCGTTTTAAAACAGAAGACGCGCCACAGGCTCTCGCCCATGGCACGTCTCCATTATTCTATTGCTTGACGCCTGTCAGATACCGAGATGCTTCTTCACAAGCTCAATCTTGGCATCGGCCGCCGCAATGGCGCCATCATAGTCAGCAACTGTAGCCATCGGAGCTTTCACCTCGATATAGAACTTGATCTTAGGCTCAGTTCCCGACGGACGTATCGACACCTTTGTGCCGTCCTCAGTGAAATACTGCAACACATTCGATGTCGTCGGCATATCCATTTTCTCAGACTTACCCGTGCGCATATCGCTCACTGTCAGCGTTGCATAGTCCTTGACCACCACAACATCGCTGCCACCGAGTTCCTTCACGGGATTCTCGCGGAAATTCTTCATCATTGCCTGGATCTCGTCCGCTCCGGTCTTGCCCGGACGCACCACAGAGATTCCCACCTCGCGGCTGAAACCATTCTTGAGATAGATATCCTGAAGCAGACCCTGGAAATCCATGCCCTTGCTGCGAGCCCACGCACACGCCTCAGCCATCAGCGAGATAGCGCTCACGGCATCCTTGTCGCGGCAGAATGTCTCAGCCAAAAATCCATAGCTCTCCTCGCCACCGCCTATATAGCGCAGCGTGCTCTCATTGTTGCGTATCACATCGGCGATCCACTTGAAACCGGTGTAACAGTCAAACATCTTCACCCCGGCATTGTCTGCGATAGCCTTTATCGTCTCCGTGGTGACAATGGTCTTCACCACATACTCATTGCCGGTCATGCGGCCAAGCTCGACATTGCGTGTGATGATGTAATACAGCAATATCATCACAATCTGGTTGCCGTTTAGCAGCACATATTCGCCACTGTTGTCGCGGATCACACAGCCGATGCGGTCGGCATCCGGATCCGAGGCCATCACGATGTCGGCATCAACCTCCTTCGCCTTGGCGATAGCCATCGCCATAGCCGAAGGCACCTCCGGATTAGGCGACTCCACCGTCGGGAAATCACCCGAAGGCACATCCTGCTCAGGCACATTGATGATATTCGTGAAACCATAGTTGCGCAGCGACTCAGGTATGAGCGTCACACCAGTGCCATGTATAGGCGTATAGACAATCTTCAGATCTGAAAACTCCTTGACCACCTCCGGACTGAGCTGCAGCGACTTTATGTCGGCAAGGAAAGCCTTGTCCACCTCCGGGCCTACAGTCTCGATCAGGCTCTTGTTGCCCTCGAAGCGTATATCACCCACACTCTTGATGCGGTTTACATGGTCGATGATATTGACATCGTGCGGTGCTATGATCTGAGCGCCATCCTCCCAATAAGCCTTATAGCCGTTATACTCCTTCGGATTATGGCTCGCCGTGATATTCACACCGCTCTGGCATCCGAAATAGCGTATAGCATACGAAAGCTCAGGCGTCGGGCGGAAACTGTCGAAAAGATACACCTTGATCCCGTTGGCCGAGAAAATGTCAGCCACGATCTCTGCAAACTTGCGGCTGTTGTTGCGCACGTCATGTCCCACCGCCACCTTTATCTGGGGAAGATCCTTGAAATTCTCCTTCAGATAGTTGGCCAGACCCTGTGTGGCAGCCCCCACCGTATATATATTCATGCGGTTGCTGCCTGCGCCCATTATACCGCGCAGACCACCCGTGCCAAACTCAAGATCCTTGTAGAACGAGTCCACCAGCTCGGTCTTGTCATCGGCATCGAGCATACGCTTCACATCCGCACGTGTCTCGGCATCATATTCATCACCAAGCCACAGACGTGCCTTTTCAGTCACACGTACGATCAATTCGTTATTTTCCATATATTATATTCTAAATATTATATTCTAAAATATTGTCGTTAAGCCAATCAGCGCAAGCGGTCATACGACCTTAGCAGCTTGCTGTCACGGTTGATCCCCACGATCGCAAGCAAAGTGAACACAAATGCCACACCTACCAGAGCCACACTCCAGCCTCGGCCTATGCTACCCTCTGTCGCACTGTCGAAAAGCACAT
Organism: uncultured Bacteroidales bacterium; assembly: GCA_947570265.1. Classification (GTDB taxonomy): domain Bacteria; phylum Bacteroidota; class Bacteroidia; order Bacteroidales; family Muribaculaceae; genus CAG-1031. Next base: position 10,435 of record CANOUR010000054.1, read on the forward strand.
ATAACGCCACTCCGGCAGTCACAAGCTCCATCATAGCCGACAGCACCACCTCGCTGCGCTGCACCGAAAGATTCTTGTAGCTGAACACTGCAACGAGCAGGAACAACACAGCCAATGCCGCAGGGATCACCACACCCCACAGATCATAGGGATAGAGCATCGCCTCACCTGCACCTGCGATGCTGATCGTGCCGAACGGAATAAACATAAATGCCACCATGCACGCGAGTGCCACGATGAGCCAAAGTGTCTGAATACGTTGTATCTGCATACTTAAATTTAAATTTTGGTTATTCGTAAGAGTGCGTTTTAAGTTGAACTGCTACTTAGAAACTGTTTAAATTTATTTATCGCAGGATTTGAGAAGGATTGTCATTTGGATTTTTAATCATGATGAAGGAGTTTAGGGGTTTCTAAATGACTGAATCATGATTCAAAATACATTGACAAGACTCTCAAAGACAAGATAAAATAAATTTTAATCAGTTTCTTAATACACAAAATTATACATTTTGAACGTTTTTACCGCATTCTGGTTTTACTAATATTCGTAAATTTGCAAAAATTATGTGATCTTTCATTTATGGAAACCCGTCCACTCATCCTCGTCAGCAACGACGACAGCGTCTCAGCACCCGGTCTGCGCCATCTCATCGACTGCGTGAGCCATCTCGGCGACGTTATAGCAATCGCACCGGCCGAACCACATAGCGGCATGTCAAGCGCCATAACAGTCAACTCGCCGCTGCGCGTCGAACACGTCGATGACCACAACGGCACACCCATATATTCCGTCAGCGGCACACCCGTCGACTGCGTCAAACTCGGCCTCCACGCCGTAGTGCCACGCCGCCCCGACATCATGCTCTCCGGCGTCAACCACGGCTCAAACTCAGGCAATTCCGTGATCTACAGCGGCACTATGGACGCTGCCATGGAAGCCTGCATGACAGGCATACCTTCGATCGGCTATTCCCTGCTCCACCACAGCCTCAAGGCCGACTTCTCGCAAACCACACCGTTTATCACCGACATCACCGCAAAAGTGCTGCGCACTGGCCTGCCATCAGGCGTGTGTCTCAACGTCAATTTCCCCGCTCAATGCGCCATCGAGGGCATGAAAATCGTCAGAGCCGCACATGGCTACTGGACAGAGGAATTCCAGAAATACACCGACCCCCACGGCAAACCGTTCTATTGGCTCACCGGACAATTCAACAACCTCGAACCCGACAACCCCGCCACCGACGAATACTGGCTCAACCGCCACTGGGCCACAATCGTCCCTGTACGCGTCGACCAAAGTGCCACCGACCTTCTTCCCGAAATCGGCACACTGCTCGGCATCAATCCATAAACACGAAATACACTGCGGCTATCAGGCACACAAATGCCGCGAAATGATTCCAGTGAAGGCTCTCGCCCCTGAAAAACACCACGGTGAAAACCGTGAAGACTATCAGCGTCACCGCCTCCTGGATCACCTTCAGCTGCATCAGCGTGAACGGCCCACCGTTCTCATGAAAACCAAGCCTGTTGGCCGGCACCTGAAAGCAATACTCAGCCAGCGCTATCACCCACGACAGCAATATCACCACATATAATGGCGTATTGCCCGTGATCACATTCATGTTCTGCAATTTCAGATGCCCATACCAGGCGAACGTCATGAACACATTCGCGATTACAAGCATCGCAACAATAGCCAAAGCTCCCATAATAAGTAAGTAGTTGTTCAGATTAAATGAAGACAATATGCTTGGAGATTTTTAAGAGATTTTCATTTCTTGAAGAGGGCGCGATGCGGGCATCGCAACCGATGAAAGGAAGGAAAATATCCAAAAATCTCAAGCAGATTGTATTCAAGCTTTCTTCCAGCAAATATATTTATTAATTAAAAAATATTGTAGCGTTTTAATTTGAACAGCTACTTAAGTGATTTGAGCGCAAAGGTAGTAAGTTTTAAAGTAACTCGCAGAAATAAATGAATATATAGTTACGCCGTATTTTTGAATGATTTTCAAATTTGAACAAAGGAGTTTAGCGAGCTAAACGACTGCGTGAAAATTGGAAAAGCAACAAAAAGACAAGTAAGGATATATTCACCCGCAGGGCAAAAACAGAGCTATTCATATTTGTTTATTTTTGTGAGTTACTTAATTTTGCCGGCATGAAACTCAAAGGCTACCTACTCGCAGCCGTGGCAGCAGCAGCCTATGGCACAAACCCGGCATTCGCCGTACCACTCTATCAACAGGGCATGAACCCCAACTCCGTGCTGCTTTTCCGATATCTCATCAGCATACCGATCCTCGCCGCGATCATGCTTATGCGCGGACAATCGTTCCGCCTCAGCCGCAACGAACTCGCACAGACAGCCATACTCGGCATACTCATGGCCTTCTCATCCCTCGGACTATTCGGCAGCTACAGGTATATGAACGCCGGCGTGGCCTCCACACTGCTGTTCGTCTACCCCGTGATGGTAGCCGTGATGATGATCTTCTTCTTTCACGAAAAATTCAAAGCAAGCGTCGCAGTCTGCCTCATCATCATGAGCGCCGGACTGATATTGCTCATGAAACCCCAGGGCGACACCACCATAAGCGCCTACGGATTCCTCCTCGTGATGCTATCATCGCTCACATATGCCATCTACATCGTCATGGTCAACGTCTCCGACAGCGTGCGCGCCATCCCCACCACCAAACTGCTCGTCTACACACTCGCATGGGGATGCCTCGTCTTCACCGTCATAGCTGCAGCAGGCACCGAGCTAACCGTTCCACAGGCCACATCCGACTGGCTCAACCTCACCGCGCTCGCCGTCATACCCACCGCCATATCATTGGCCTGCACCACACGCGCCATACAACTCATCGGATCTACACCCACCGCCATCCTCGGTGCACTCGAGCCGGTATCTGCCGTAGTGCTGAGCGTCACCGTGCTCGGACAGGCACTCACCACACGCGACATAGCCGGAGGAACACTCATCCTTATCGCCACAAGCATCGTAATCGCCGACAAATCAGTGGAAAAAGTAATCCTCCACGTGCGCAAAATGTTTCCGCGCATACACCGTTGACCCCTATTTTTTTGCAATCAACAGCAAAAAAACCATATTTTTTTTGGATATACGCAAAAAAGCAGTAACTTTGCACTCGCAAACGAGAGAGTTTGCAACCAATCAACGGTTTTTGGCTCCTTAGCTCAACTGAATAGAGCATCTGACTACGGATCAGAAGGTT
>CANOUR010000055.1 GCA_947570265.1 uncultured Bacteroidales bacterium
CTGGAGGGAGGCTGCGGCGTATGTCGCGGACGGTGGGGAGCATGGGTTACTTTTTGCTTTTGCCGCGAAGATAGGGAGCGCTTAATGCAGTGAGCCGATATGGTGCGCGATTTTGTAGTCTTTTATATTCTCACGACCCGCTGTCCGACACTGATCGTATCGCCTCGATCACATCGGGAGTGACAGCGTCGATGATAATACGATTGCTCCGTCGCACTCTTCCCGATATTGTCTCTGCCAGGATATCCATTGCCTCATGACGGTCGGCCACAGCGACACACTCCATGAGATTTTCCGGCATATCAGGACGCAGCTTATTGGCTTTGATCACATAACGCCCGTCATCCGACAGCATCAGCGACACAAAGCCCGCGGCACACTCCTTGCGGTAGACTGCCATGGCTGCATCAAACTCACGGCCAAACATAGCCACGGCATCATCGAACGTATCCGGTTGCACGGCGCATGTCGACAAAAACCTACCGAGAAGCTCTCGGAAACAGATCAATGTGCATTCCGTGTCATATCCCGCACGGTGGGCACGCCCGTCATCCTTACCCACTCCGAGTATCTCTGTGATCACCGACAGACTCACACCTTCGCGATAGTCAAATCCATGATGACGGCCAAACACCAGCCAGAACCAATCGCGCAGATCAAGCACACGCTTTGTCTCAAGACGCACCACCCCCTCGGCTCTCAGATGTGATATATCGTTTTCGAGAGCGAAACCCACCATATATCGGCATCGGTCGATGATCCGCTGCACACGTGGCACTTTCCATGCAAATCGCGGACATCCCTTGACCATTGCAGGCGTGATTCCATGAGGCACTTTGCTCCACCGTTGCGAACGAGCCGGACGGAAAAGGCTTTCGAAAATCACCTCGAGCGACAGATCATAAACCGAAAGCTCCAGCATCTCGCTGGCTCCGGTAAATTCGGCATCAAGCCCGATGCATTCACCTCTGCGGAGAGTGGCGGTTATTGCGTCGATCTGCGGTTTCATGCCGCAAAATTACGCATTTATTTATTATCCCACATCAGGCAATACCTCCCCACTACGGCGGCACGATATGGCCAACAGCAGTATGCTCAGCTCATAGAGAAGATACAATGGCAGCGCCACGAGTATGAGCGTCATGATGTCGGGAGGTGTGATCACCGCGGCCAGCACCACAATGGCAAATACGGCATACTTGCGGCAACTCCTCAACATACGCGCATCAACAACCCCCATCCGACCAAGCAAAAGCGACACGACCGGCAGCTGAAACACAAGCCCCATGACAAGCGTAAGGGTGACAAACGTAGATATATAGCTGTCAAGCGTGATGGTGCTGTGCACACGTGGATCGACACTATACGTGCCCAGAAAGCGGAATGAAATGGGATAAAGAATGAAATAATTGAGTGCCACTCCGGCTATAAACAGCAAATACACAGCCACTCCTATCGGAACAGAATAGCGGCGCTCATCATCGCGGAGAGCAGGTGTGACGAATCTGAACAACTCGAAAACAATAAATGGCGACGCCCCGAGCAACCCCAGATATACCGCCGTGGAAACGTGCGTCATAAACTGGCTCGACAGATCGGTTGCAATCAAATCGACATGATACTCACCTAACTCAAACGACGCATCAAAAATATGCACGAAATCGCGTATCCACCGGTAGGTGACAAAATCGCATTCGCTCGGGGCAAGCAACATTGCAAATGTCTCTTCCTTGAACACGAACACAACGGCCGCGATACACATTGTCACTACGGCAATGCGCAGCAACATCCCGCGGAGCACCCCGAGATGCCCGTCATAAGTGAGATAGCCCCGGCGCTCATCCATTATTTTTTCTCTCTGTCTCCGGCACTCTCATCGGCATTACTGCCGACAGCATCCTCCCCCTTCATGCCCTGCTTGAACTCCTTGACACCCTGTCCAAGACCGCGCATCATTTCAGGCAATTTCTTTCCTCCGAACACAAGCAGCGCAAGCACCGCTATCAGAACCAGCTCAGTGGTTCCTATAAATCCTGCTATCATATCTTAGTCTGTTTAAAACAACTTCACAATGAACCGTCACTCACCACAAGAAATATTCCACATGTTTCAAAATCAATCTCCCAGTGCCCCTCCGACACACTCTCCCACTTATAAGCGGCAGACATACGCCTCCACCACTCATGAAAACGGGCATCCGTATCACGTGTATCGGACACAAGAGATTCATACAACTCATCGTCCTCACGATCCACGATCATCGCCAACTCATCAAGTCCGTTGCGACGTTCGAACAAACGCCGTATATCGTCGCGTTCTGCAACCGTAACCTTGCCTACATACTTTTTCATAAGCGAATTGTTTCAAATGGATCGAGATAATCAATCTCACAAATATCATTATCACGCAGAAAATCTACTGCCGGCCTTATCCGTTCCAACAACCTGCGCGAAGCATTACGCTCGAGATGCGAGACCACACACTGCTCACGACCCGGCGTGTTGACCTCCAATGTCAGCTTGCGGTTGAGCCACACACACCGGCGGCATTGGAAAGCATCACACCGGCGGCATATCGGCGCATGATCCAGTCTGAGCAGACGTCCGTTGCGCATATCCGGGCCAGCCGGCAACCGCCCGATGCTGTCCGACTCATCCTCATAGTAAAACGCCGGACACACATACAATCTGCCATCCGGCGCAACCGTAACCGACTCCCATCCGGCATTGCAATTGTTCATTTCCGCAAGGAAAAGCCGGTCAGTCAACAAATTGATCTGCGGCACAACCCCGCTTTGGATCATCCCGGCCACTTCACGCTCAAGATCTGAAAGAAACTCACCATAACGTCCGAGCCGTTCATCCGACATCGATAGCATGTCAGTCAGCACCACCGCGACATGCGTTGCCCTCGACATCAACCCTATCAGAGAAGGCAAATTATCAATTAGTTCTACCGACGTCGTCCGTATCACCACATTATCTCCATCGATCTCAGCGTCGCCATCCATGCCATCTAAAACACAGACATCGCCACCCACAACATGACGGATATCTATATGATCCACCGAATCGATCATCGACACATACTCATCTGGCAACTCATAGTCGGGATATACAAACTGCACACTTAGATTCTCCTTCATAGCGAACAACAATGCCTCCTGCAAAACCGGCAGCGGCATCAGCTCCCTGACACTGTACGGATTATCGGCATGACAAAACGCCGCTGACGTACGGTCAAGCAAAACTACGAGATATTTCAACATGAAAATGACTGTGTTGATTGTGATTTCCGCTTATTTTCAAACTCTTCGCGGCGTCCTTCATCAGCCAGCTTACGGTAAAGCCTGTTCCAGTAATAATTGTTGGCTCTGACACGCGCCTTATGCATCAGACATATCGCTGTGCTCCGCTGAAAAATCGTGTCTGTCAACGCCGCATCGTAATTCTCGCCCTGACACCATGCGCAACCGCTCGCCACCTCACACTCGATGCACTTCCCGGGCGACTGGGTCGTGCGGTCAAGCGACAGAAACGGTCTTAGTTTATTAAGATCTATTCCATCCCTCACATTTCCTATGATCCTCGGGCGCTTCACCCTCAGCGAATAAGCCGCGAAACGCGTGCACGGATAAAAATTCCCGGCCGCATCCACCGACAGCATACGTCCCGACCCGCACCAGTTGGAATTATCCACTTCCGGATCCAACGGCCTACCTATGCGCTCATTAAAAAACGAGCAGTCATAACCATTGTAATATCCATTGTCCACAATCGCATCGGCCAGCTCCACCAGCTGATCCTCGAAGAGCCGGTCATCACCCTCGCGCCACACATCCTCAAACACACAGTTGATCTTCACATCGCGTATGCCCAGCGAATAAAGATGCAACACACTTTCCTTTATATACGGAATGTCCTCGGAACTGATCGTCACCTTTGTCCCGTCATTTGGAAATTGCCGGCGCCACAGCGGAATATTCCTCAACACATCCGCATATGATCCGCGTTCTTCTCCTGTCCCATCATCCTTCCAGATTCGGTTAAGATCATGCTTGCGCTGTGTGCCGTCGATAGTTATCCCTATCGACAGATGCTTGATGTTTTTACTGATGAAAGCCTGCACTTTTGCAGATCCATAATTTATACCATTCGTGGCAAACAGAAAACGATAGTTATCAAACCACGGATGACCGAGCCTGAACATCTCCCGTTTTATATAATCACATATCCGGTCTATCAGATCAATCTCAAGAAACGGCTCTCCCCCTATGAATTCCCACACCACTCCGTCATCATCGAAAATTTCACGATTGCCGAGTATATAATCTATCGCCGCCTTGGCCGTCGGCCACGACATACGTTCACCGGTATTTTTACCCACCAGATAGCAATATTTACATGCCAGCTGGCAATCCTTTGTAACTATAAATGTTATATGCTTCATGCAACCGTTAATCTTGCATTGCGCTCACGCTGCAAAACATCCATCACAATGTTAAGCCTTGCAGCGTGAGCAAAAACATCATCCGTAATACTGCGACGATCCACAGTTGAACGCACACGCCGCCGAACATGACTCATCACACGAACCCGAACACGAGTTGCTGCACGAGCCCGAGCATCCGTTGCAGCCCTGAGGCTTTGATGGCTCATCCGGCTCGTCGTCATCATCACCGCACGATGTCAGCAACGTCGGGCCAAACAGTGCCACACCAAGAATAGGCAACGCCTTTTTTGCTGTCTTTCTGAAAAAATCACGACGCGACTGCAATTCTTCGTCTCTTGTTTCTTTTTCCATTTTTTGCATCATTTTTTGATTAAACATTCTGATCCATTGGCTGGCATCCGTTTCTTGCAAGGAAACGGACAAGCCACAGCAACACACTATCAGTCAGCAACATATCAGAACCACTCAAATGAACTCAATTCCTAAAAAACGTATTCATCTAAAAAATAGTCCCGAAAAAACATCACTTTCAACAATTTATAATATCTTTGCAGACACATCCGTTTCCTTGCAAGAAACAGATCAAACCACCTCTGATGCAGTCGTTTGCAACAGATCACGGAGCACAGTCTCATTAGCCGAGTCAATCACATCCGATGATATGGATGCGAGATATATCTGAGTCGTTTTTTCTGAATCATGTCCGAGAGCATCGGAGATCACAGCCGTCGGCACTCCCTTTTGTTTAGCTATGGTAGCCCAGCTATGCCTGGCCGTATAAGTAGTCAGATTTGTCTCTAAATTGATAAGTCTGCCAATCTTGTTCAGCGAATTGTTTGTCCGGCGCAAAGCCGACTCATATTGCCGGCGCAGATCCTCAGCCGTGCCCCCCGACAACACCGGAAGCAGATAGTCGCTTGACGCCACTGACAACCTATCTATCAGCGCCCTTATGTGCCCGTTCATCCCCACAGCAATCCGCTGACGGGTCTTTAACCTGTTATAGACGATCATATCCGGCCGCACGTCCGACTTTCTCAGATTGACCGCATCCACAAAACTCATGCCCCGCGTACAGAACAGAAACATGAAAATATCGCGGGCCACCATCATATTCCGTTCACCTGCAAGATCCAAAGCATTTATGCGGCATATATCAGCCATCGAGATCGCACGCTTCACCGTTTTCTCTATTTTCGTATACACCGACCTGAACGGACGCCTGTCGGCCGTCAATCCCTTACCGACCGCACGTCTGTAGACCGCACGCAATATGCGCATATGAAACGAAACCGAGTTGAGCCGCATGCCCCGCGCCGTCAACCATATTTCGTAATCCTCCACAAGCCTTACATCAACTTCCGAAAATCGCAGATCACGGCCACCCCTGAATCGCGAGAAACTCGCCATCGCCGCCCTATAGTTCTTGGCAGTCCCCAACTTGCCGGCTTCTATCATCCGGCATACCAACGAATGCATAAACCGTAAAAACCACGGGCATGAACTGTCGGCCACTATCTTGCCCGGCAACACATTCCTCGATGTGGCAGGGCTAATTTTCATATCAGTATACATACCCACAAAAATACACATGCCGCGCACATGGCTGTCACACCATGCACACGGCAACAAACCGATCCTCCCTGCCTGCTCCGGTCAGCGCGATGGAAGCGCCCCCGAGCGTATGTCGCTGTCGGGTGTCACATCCCCACCTCCCGACACATCGCCGGGCACATCTTCAGCCGACGCCACTATGCGCACCGGGAAAGTGATATAGGCTATACCCACGGCCTTGCCGACCTGACACACCGTCGAATTGATCTGAAGCATATAATCGCCCACAGGCATCGACGCCGTGTCAAACGTCATGCCGAACGGCTCGGTGATCGTTGTGCCCACATACTGATAGTTCCAGTAATATGCAGTTGCGCCGATCGTCGTCTTCTTCGAAGCATCAAGAGGCGTAGCCACCACATCATCTATCGAAAGTGTCGAACCCTGCACCACATAGAGCACATCATCGATCTCGGTTGCTCCCGAATAACTCACAGTCACATTAGCATCAGGAAGATCATCTTCCGAGCTGCACGAGGTGAAAGCTATGGCCGTCACCGCAATGAGCAATAAATAGTAGAATCGTTTCATAAGTAGGATGTATAAGTTAGTTATCGTATTGGATGTGGTATAATATGAGTAGGATTTCAAATGGCTTTGATGGCGCAATGGGGTGCCATTGTAACGGAAAAGCCGGTTGAAAGCATGCCATATAATGCTACAGGCAATGCATCATCTAATTTGTACATCCTACTTTTCAGAGCAAAGTTTTTATAACTTTCTAACACACGGCAGGTATTAAAAGTTGCCGCCCCGGCGGTTCAAAACCATCGGGGCGGCACTATTTTCACAAATCAATCTGTCGCTCTTCAACACTCCATCAGTTGCCGAACACCAGATCATCGTCCTTCACATCAATGACGATCGGGTGATCCTTGTCAACCTTCTGGGCGAGTATATCCTTCGACAGACGGTTGAGCACCAGGCGGTGTATGACACGCTTGACCGGGCGTGCGCCAAACTCCGGATCATAACCCTCATGAGCCAGAAATTTCAGAGCCGCGGGAGTCACCTCCAGTGTCACACCGTTGCGCTGCAACATCTTGCGCACCGATCCGATCTGCAATCCGACAATCTCCTCGATCTCGGCCTCATTAAGCGGCGTGAACATGATTGTCTCGTCGATTCGGTTGAGAAACTCAGGACGTATCGTCTGCTTCAGCATATCGATCACCTCCACTTTTGTCTTCTCGATGACCTCGTCACGGTTCTCAGGCGTAAGTTTGGCGAAATTGTCGCGTATCACACCCGACCCCATGTTCGATGTCATTATGATGATCGTGTTCTTGAAATTGACCAGACGCCCCTTGTTGTCGGTCAGACGACCGTCATCGAGCACCTGCAGCAATATATTGAAAACATCGGGATGCGCCTTCTCGATCTCATCGAACAGCACCACCGAATATGGCTTGCGACGCACGGCCTCGGTCAACTGGCCACCCTCGTCATAACCTACATATCCCGGAGGCGCTCCGACAAGACGGCTCACCGTATGCTTCTCCTGATACTCGCTCATGTCGATACGTGTCATCATGTTCTCATCGTCAAACAGATACTCAGCCAACGCCTTGGCCAATTCCGTCTTGCCGACACCCGTCGTGCCAAGGAATATGAACGAACCGATAGGCCGGCGCGGATCATTAAGCCCGGCTCGCGAACGGCGCACCGCATCAGATATCGCGGCGATAGCCTCCTGCTGACCCACTACACGCCTGTGAAGCTCATCCTCCAGATGAAGCAGCTTGTCTTTCTCACTCTGCACCATCTTGTTGACAGGAATACCGGTCCAGCGCGACACCACATCGGCTATATCCTCGGCGTCGACCTCCTCCTTGATAAGCGATTTCTCGCCCTGCATGGCACGCAACTGCTCCTGAATATCGGCATTCTCCTGCTCCTTCTGCTGGATGCGCGAATACCTTATCTCGGCCACCTTGGCATAATCGCCCTCGCGCTCAGCACGGTCAGCCTCGAAATTCAGCTGCTCGATGTCAATCTTATTCTGCTGTATCTTGTTGATCAGATCTTTCTGAGCCTTCCAGCGGGCAGTGAATTCCTTCTCCTCCTCGCGCATCTGAGCCAGGTCTTTCTCTATCTCGGCAAGATGAGCCTTGTCATCCTCGCGCTTGATCGCCTCACGCTCGATCTCCTTCTGGGCTATGCGGCGCGTGATCTCGTCAAGTGCCTGCGGCACTGAGTCCATCTCCAGACGCAGCTTCGACGCAGCCTCATCGACAAGGTCTATCGCCTTGTCCGGAAGAAAACGGTCGGTGATATACCGCTCCGACAGCGTCACCGCGGCGATGATCGCCTCATCGCGGATACGCACCTTGTGGTGGTTCTCATAGCGCTCCTTCAGACCGCGGAGAATGGCTATGGCCGAAGTCTCGTCCGGCTCATTGACCATCACCTTCTGGAATCGGCGCTCAAGCGCCTTGTCTTTCTCGAAATACTTCTGATACTCGTCGAGCGTAGTTGCTCCGATCGACCTCAGCTCACCGCGTGCAAGAGCCGGCTTGAGGATATTGGCGGCATCCATCGCGCCCTCTCCCTTTCCTGCTCCAACCAGCGTATGTATCTCATCGATGAAAAGTATTATCTCACCGTCGCTCTGCGTGACTTCGTTGACAATCGCCTTGAGTCGTTCCTCAAACTCGCCTTTGTACTTGGCTCCGGCGACAAGCGCACCCATGTCGAGCGAGAAAATCTGCTTTGTCCGCAGATTCTCAGGGACATCACCGCGCACTATACGCTGTGCCAGACCCTCGGCTATGGCTGTCTTGCCGGTGCCCGGCTCGCCTATGAGCATCGGATTGTTCTTCGTTCGGCGCGAAAGTATCTGCAACACACGGCGTATCTCGTCATCTCGCCCGATCACTGGATCAAGCTTACCTTGACGGGCACGCTCATTGAGATTGATGGCATATTTCGACAGAGCCTGATAGCTCTCCTCGGCGCTCTGGTCAGTGGCTTTCTTGCCCTGACGCAGCTCGGCAACCGCGCTGTCAAGATCTTTTTCGCTCACCCCGGCATCCTTTAGTATGGTCGACGCGGGCGAATTGATGGCGAAGATAGCCACGAGCAGCGCCTCGAGGGTCACATACTCGTCACCCTGTTTCTTGGCTACATCAAGAGCCTTCTGCAACACATCGTTCGACTGACGGCTCAGGTAAGGCTCTCCGCCCGACACTTTTGGCAACGACGCGATCTCGCGGTCGACAAGCTGACCTACCATCGCGGCGTTCGCGCCCACCTTCGAGAAGATGAACTGCAGCAAAGCCTCTCCTTCCGACATCACGCCCTTCAGCAGATGCACCGGCTCGATGGCCTGCGACCCACTGTTTTTCGTGATTTCAACCGCCTTCTGGATAGCCTCCTGCGACTTGATGGTGAAATTATTGAAGTTCATATTAAAATAGTTGGAGATTATTATTGACCTGGTTTTGATTTCTCCTTTTAAACAATCTTCATGCCGGTTTGGTTAGCGAAATGACAAAATTTCCTAAATTTGCAGAAAACGAAATCAGGTTCATTATGAAAGACGGATTCCTGCGGGTGGCCGCTGTCGCGCCACGCGTCAATGTGGCAGACGTGACATACAATCTCAACCAGACTCTCGGTGAGTTGCACGCTCTCGAAGACGAAGGTGTGGAACTCGCCGTATTTCCCGAATGCGGCCTCACTGCCTACACATGCGCCGATCTGTTTCACTCCCAGACCCTGCTTGATGCCGCTGCCGCAGCGCTCCGCACTCTCATCGACGAATCACGCGACCTCAACTTAGGCTTCATCGTCGGACTGCCGTTGCGCACCACCTCCGGTCTATGCAACTGCGCCGCCTACATTCACCGCGGCTCTGTCCGGCTCACGGCAAAAAGCTATATACCCAACTACAACGAGTTCTACGAACGCCGATGGTGGAGCGCCCCCGACCCCGGCACGACAGCCCATAGCGACTTCGGCCCCGTATCCACCCATGGCGTATGGCAATGCCACGGAGCACTCATTGGCATCGAAATCTGCGAAGACCTGTGGGTGCCCCGCCCACCGTCCGAAGAGATGGCGATGAAGGGCGCTGAAGTCATCTGCAACCTCTCGGCCTCCGACGACCTTATCGGCAAATACGCCTACCTCAGATCTCTCGTAGCCCAGCAGTCGGCACGATGCATATGCGCCTACGCCTACGCCGGAGCAGGCTACGGCGAATCATCGACCGACCTCGTCTTCGACGCCAAAGCCATGATAGCCGAAAACGGCTCCATGCTCGCCGAGGGTCAAAGATGGCAGGCTGACGGATCGCGCGTCATAGCCGACATCGACATTCTCGCCCTACGGCGCGACCGCATGCACATGACCACTTTCGCCGACTGCGCCCGCAACGCCGGCATAACACCTGCCACCACTCCCACGCCCGACGACTCCCATCCACAACACTCCGATCTGAAATACCGCACGGTCAATCCCCATCCGTTCATCCCCGCCGACTCCAATGCCATCGACGACCGGTGCGAGGAGATCATCCAGATCCAGACAGCCGGACTGGCACGGCGACTCGATTTCATAAAATGCCGCTCACTGGTGGTCGGCATCTCGGGAGGCCTCGACTCCACCCTCGCCCTGCTCGTGGCCGTCAGAGCATTCGACCGCCTCGCTCTCGACCGAAAGAGCATCATCGGCGTCACAATGCCCGGATTCGGCACAACCGGCCGCACCCACGACAACGCCGTCAGACTCATGCAGTTGCTCGGAGTGTCCATGCGCGAGATCTCTATCGTGCCCGCCGTCAACCAACACTTCTCCGACATAGGCCACGACCCCTCAGTCCACGATGTAACCTACGAAAATTCACAGGCTCGACAGCGCACCCTGCTGCTGATGGACATCGCCAACCAGACCTCAGGAATAGTGCTCGGCACTGGCGACCTCTCAGAGCTGGCCCTCGGATGGGCCACATACAACGGCGACCACATGTCAATGTACGGAGTCAACGCCGGCGTGCCCAAAACACTCGTCAGATGGCTCGTCAGATGGTTTGCCACACAGCAGCAGGGAAATGAGCTGAGCCACACACTGCTCGATATCCTCGACACCCCCGTCAGCCCCGAGCTGCTTCCCGCAAGCGCCGACGGATCCATAGCCCAGAAAACCGAAGACCTCGTCGGCCCTTACGAGCTCCACGACTTCTTCCTCTACTACACCCTGCGCTTCGGATTTTCGCCCGAACGCATCGGCCGGCTCGCACGCCGCGCATTCACCACCGGCCAATACAGCGACGACACCATACAACACTGGCTGAAGACCTTCTTCCGTCGGTTCTTCAGCCAGCAGTTCAAGCGTTCATGTATGCCTGACGGCCCGAAAGTCGGCAGCGTGTGTCTGTCGCCACGAGGCGACTGGCGCATGCCTTCCGATGCCTCGTCAGCGCTGTGGCGATGATGCCTCGGCATCATCTACAAGAGCCTTGCGGACAGCAGCCTTAAGCTCTTCGCCCTGAAGATCGCGCGCCACGATATTGCCCTGCGGATCAATAAGTATTATACACGGTATACCCGAAATGCCATAGAGATCGGTCGGCACCGTCTGCCCACCGATTATCTGCGGCCACGGCAATCCGTGCTGTTTTATCGCCTCGACAGTGTTCTCAGGCTCATCCCACACGGCCACACCAAGCACCTCTAGACCCAGCGGAGCATAGTCGGCAAGTATCTCTTTCAGCACCTTGGTCTCACGGATACATGGCCCGCACCAGCTTGCCCAGAAATCAACCAGCAGCCATTTCCCGCGGCCGGCATAGTCGCTCAGACGCGCCACCGAATCAGCTCCTGCCTCATTCTTGTAGCGTATCGTGAAATCCTTGAACTTCTTTCCGGCCGACGTTGACTCCTTCGCCTTAAACACCGTCTTCAGCGACTGCACTCTTTTGCTGCCTCCAAACGCCGGATAGACCGCCAGCGCGCTGTCGAGCTGCTGCACCGTCTGAAGCGAATACACCGTCTGAAGAAAATAATATAGACCGATGGGATTGTCAGCATTCGCAGCCACCGCACGGCCCACCACTCCGTTATATGCTTCATTGAGCTGCATCGCGCGAGCCTCAAACGCCGTGTCGCGGGGCAACTGCTCATACTCGCGCTCAATCTTATGCAACGAGTCAGCAATCATATTGAAGCGCACATTCAGCGGCGATCCCGAAGCCTCCTTCACATCTGGGCGTAGTGTGATCTCACCCGGCTCGAGCACAAACGTGCCAAGACGGCTGCCCTCAACTATCACCCGCGCAAGCACCGGCTTGTCAAGACTCCCCTTGAAAACCGCCTCATTGGCATCGACAACCGTCGAATCTATCTTTTCTCCCGAGTCAAAGTCCACGATATACGCCATCAGGTGATTCTTGTCCTCCGTAAGAGGCACGGTGACGGTGTAAGGCGACGACGCACCCGTTCCAGAGCACCCCGACAGCAATGCAGCAGCGGCAAACGCTGCACAAGGCAAAAGATTTCTCAATTTCATAAGCTATTTGTCATTTATATTTCAGTTCGTTAAATTCAATCTCACTCCAAACTGCAAAGGTAAGTAACTTGCAGAAATAAATGAATATATAATTACGCCGTATTTTTGAATGATTTTCAAATTTGAACAAAGGAGTTTAGCGGGCTAAACGACTGCGTGAAATTGGGTAACCCCTACGTAATAATTACCATCGGTCGACCGAAAACTTGACTACACACTCTTAGCAATAAAATTGCAGCAATAAAATAAGCGACAAAAAATGAATGAGATGACAAAAAAAATCATTTTTACCCGAAAAATTTTGCATTCTCGCGAAAAGTCTTTACCTTTGCAGCGTTCAAATGGTGAGCATAGCTCAGTTGGTTAGAGCGTCGGATTGTGGTTCCGAAGGTCGTGGGTTCGACCCCCACTGTTCACCCCACCAAGCACACTGTCATCGACAGTGTGCTTTTCTTTTCATCCCCACAATAAAAGAGTAGACGGCGAAAGAGGAATCAGTAGAATCAGCAGGATCTAAAGCTAAAGCAGCTAAAAATCGCGCACGATGTCGGTCACGGGCATCGTGCGCGTCCTATCTTCGCGGCAAAAGCAGAAAGCAACCCATGCTCCCCACAGTCCGCGACATACGCCGCAGCCTCCCTCCCGGCTCACCCCCTCTCGGCTACCACTTCCGCAAGTGGTACGGCCGCCCCATGTCGCGGCAGCAAGAGGCCATACTATTCTGCCTCGAGAAACAGCGCGTCATCGACAAAGTCGCCCCCTACCTTCTGGTCGACGACCGCCACAGCGACGGGCAGATCAAATTCTTCCTCATGGCCTACGCCTACTGGTTCTCCTCGCAGGTGTGGAAAACACAGCTCCCCATGGTCGTCGTAGGCCACAAGCGCCCGTGGCTTCCCAACAAAGCCATCCGCTGTCTGTCGAGCCGCAACGTCCACGCCATGGTAGGCTTCACCTACTTCGTGGGCGTGA
>CANOUR010000056.1 GCA_947570265.1 uncultured Bacteroidales bacterium
ACTCGCGACCCTCAGCTTGGGAAGCTGATGCTCTACCAACTGAGCTACTACCGCCTATTCTGATGCAAAGGTAATGCTTTTTTGCGAGATTGCGCAAGCCAGTGGCGTTAAAAAAGCAGACCGGTTCGCAGTGATTCTGCGTGCCGGTCTGCTATGCTATTGATCTGTTGCTTGTCAGACGTTAGGAGTGATGGGGGTGGATGCGGCTACAGCGGCTGCCGGGGCAGAAACAAGGGGTTTAGCTTCCCATCCGAGTGCACTTGCACCGAGCACGGCGGCATCAGCCTCTTTTAATTCGCTTAGCAGCACATTCACTTTGCCTTTGAATGCAGGGAACATATTTTTCTCCATGGCTTCGCGCAGGGGACGCATTAGCAATTCGCCGCTTTTTGACAGTCCGCCGAATAATATGAACGCTGATGGCGATGAGAAGACAGTCATGTCGGCAAGTGCTTCGCCGAGCAATGTGCCTGTGTACTCAAATATGTCCTTTGCGAGTTTGTCGCCGGCCATTGCTGCGTCGTATACGTCCTTCGATGTGATGCTCTCTACAGGAATGTTGCGCAGTATCGATTTATCAGTGCGGATTTCAAGAAATTCGCGTGCCGTGCGTGCCACACCCGTAGCCGAACAGTATGCCTCGAGACATCCTGTGCGTCCGCAGCCACACAGGCGCCCGTTGTTTCGTTTGATTATCAGGTGACCGAGTTCGCCTGCATTGCCGTCATGGCCGTAAACCAACTGGCCATTTATCACTATACCCGAGCCAACGCCTGTGCCCAAAGTGATCATGATGAAATCTTTTATTCCACGGGCAGCGCCGTATGTCATTTCGCCTATAGCCGCTGCATTAGCGTCGTTCGTTATGGCCACCGGAATCCCGAACTTCTCGCTCAGCATCTGGGCGAAGGGTATTGGTGTGGGCCATGGTAAGTTGACATTCTCTTCGATATATCCTGTGAAATAGTTGGCGTTGGGTGCTCCCACACCGATGCCATGTATCTTGTCTGTTGCGTCGTTGGCCTCGATCAGACGTGTGATCTCGTGGTGAAGTTCGTCGATGTAATCGTTGATATTGTGGTGTTTCTGTGTCTTGATAGAACTGCTTGCTATAACTGCGCCGCGGGCATCTACAATACCGAAAACGGTGTTTGTTCCGCCCATGTCGATACCGATCACATAGGGTTTGCTCATGATATGAAGGTGTTTGATTTAGACATTAAGTGTTTGCGAAGACGTTACTTCCCTACAAAATTACGGTTTTTCCCTAAATAAATGAAATCTAAGTGCCGATTTTGATGAATGGCACGATATTTGCTATCTTTGTAGTATGATTTTGAAATATTTCCATCTGATAATATGCACTGTTATAGCTGCAGGACTCACGTGTTGCGGCAGTCCTGACGAGCCACCCATATCCGGAGAGCCTGGCCAGCCGTCTGTGCCTGACACTCCTTCAGAGCCATCAAACCCCGGAGTTCCGGCATGTTCACGCACTGTGTTGGTCTACATTGTGGCTGACAATTCATTAGGATATTACGACTTTGATACATCCGATCTCAATGAGATGCAGGAGGCAGTCACGGATGGGGTGCTTGGCGAAGACGGACGTCTTTTGGTCTATTATAATCGTCCGCGCACCGATAGTGGATGTACGCCGTTGTTGCTCGACATCACTCCTGAAGGCCGTGTCACTCTCAAGGAATATGACACCGACGGAGCGACAGATGTCTATTCCACGGATCAGGCGCGTATGACCGAGGTCATCTCCGATATGAAGCGTCTTGCTCCGGCCTCTCAGTATGGGTTGGTGCTATGGAGTCATGCATCGGCATGGCTTGAGGAAGTCGGCAGCCGTTCGGCTTCAGTTGGCGATGTTGAATTACGTTCATTTGGTGACGACCGCGGACGACGAATGAAAATCACCACTCTCGCATCGGTTCTCGAAGGAGAAGGGTTCGGTTTTATCTATTTCGATTGCTGTCTCATGGCGTCGGTTGAAGCAGTTTATGAGCTGCGCCATGCTACTCCGTGGATTGTCGCCACAACCACCGAACTTCCGGCCGATGGCACCAACTACACGCTGTCACTACCCTATATGTTTGCTCCTGACGCCCCCGATGCCATAGGCATTGCGAGCGCTACATTCGACTTTTACGATGCCAAGGGAAGCACCTGTACGATGTCGGTCATCGACACATCGCATCTCGACGCTCTTGCCGCGGCGAGCCGCCATATAATGGAGTGTGCTCCTCAATTGGAAAAGCCTACGTCGGAAATACAGCGTTTCAGCTCAAAAGGTTCTTACAAGCCCCTTGTAGACATGTCTGACTATTATGGAGCGTTCGGCAACGTTGATCCAGAGCTTCTTGATGTATGGCGTGCCGCGCTTGCTGATGTCGTTGTATATGAGGCCTCCACACCGATGGCCATTGGTGGTGTCAAGATCAACACCCACTGCGGTCTGAGCACATTGCTGATCTCAGATCCGGCAGAGACGGACTACATGGGCTATCGCTCTCAATCGTGGTGGAAAGATGTAGTCAATCATAATCCAGATTATAAATAAGGATATATCATAGATATGAAACTATTGCAGATTCCCGGTTTGACTGCCCCCGAAATGCCGGCCGACAGCATTGCCGCGGCCAAAGAGCAAAGCGTAGAAATGCTAAAGTCCCTTTCGTTTGACGATTTGATCAACAAACTGGCCTACGATGTGGCGCAGTTTGCAATTCATCTCGCCATTGCAATATTTGTATTCTATATCGGCAAATTCATTATCGGCAAGTTATATCGGCTTGTCCACAACGTGATGGTCGGTCGCAATGTCGATAAATCACTGACCACATTTGTGCTGTCGCTTGTCAGGATAGTGCTTTATTTCATTCTCATTGTCACCGTCATCGGCATTCTCGGCATAGAGACGAGCTCTTTCATCGCCATCTTTGCATCGGCAGGTGTCGCAATAGGTATGGCATTGAGCGGCACGCTTCAGAATTTTGCCGGAGGAGTTCTGATACTGCTCCTCAAACCCTATAGAATCGGAGATTACATAGAGGCACAGGGATACTCCGGTACGGTCACCGAAATACAGATTTTCAACACCATCATATCAACAGCCGACAATAAATCGATCATCATTCCTAATGGTGGACTGTCCACCGGTACGATCAACAATTGGTCGCGCGAAGACTATCGTCGTATCGAATGGAACATCGGTATTTCGTACGGAGACAGTGTCGAGAGCGCCCGTCAAACCATTCTCGGAATGTTCGAGGCCGAGCCTTTGATTGTCCAGACCACTATCGCTCAGCATCGTGAGCAACTGATGACTGAGCAACAAGCTATGCAACCGCAGGAGCAGGAAAAAATGGAAGAGGCGGCTGATGAACCGCGACGCTCGTGGCTATGGCGTCTTTTTCACCGGGGCAGCCGTAAAGCCAAAGAGCGTGTTGCCGCACTCGAGCGTGCTGCCGAGGTTCACCGTTTGTCACAGCTTGATCATGTGATGCGCCCACCGACAGTCACGCTTTCAAATCTCGGTGACAGTTCGGTAGATCTCACCATCCGGGCATGGGCACCCACCGGAGAATACTGGAATGTATATTACCGTTATCTCGAGCGATTCTACACAGAGTTGCCTCAAAAAGCATCTGTCTCTTTCCCATTCCCGCAGCTCGACATCCATATGGCGGCTTCAGATGAAAACTAAAATCAATTTTCGTTCAATTCTTATAGGGGTATCACTGCTGTTCGTTGCCGTGTCTTATATCGGGGCTATCAGCATATACTCCGACACGATCGTGTCGATTTTCCCGGTTGTTGCAATTGCGCTGCTCATCGCATTGTCCACTTTTTGGCCGGCGCGGGGCAAATGGCCGCACCTCTCGGGATGCGATGTCATGTGGATAAATGCCGCTATCCACACGGTAGCTGCCACGGGTATTCTGCTGTTCATCTTTTTTGTGGGTAATTACGCAGGCGCAGACCGCTCCACTGATCATGTGGAATATGCACGTATAGAGCGAAAATTTACCAAGACGCGCTACCATTCACGACGCGTCAATCGGCGTGTCACCACTCGAGGCACCCCATATAAGGTATACTTTGCAGACCTCAGGCTTTCCGATGGCAGGGTCAAGCAGCTTGAAATGTCACAGAACCAGTACAACCGGCTTCGATGGGGCAACCGAGTGGAGATGACGGTTGCGCGAGGGTTCTTCGGCGTTAATGTCATTCGTCGTGATGTGCCTCTGAAAGATGCCGGTCTCTGAACCTGACGATCATTGGCACAGCGCGGCAGTCACATGATTTGCGTTTGCCTACATAAAGAGTGTCTACGGCGTAGCTGTCTCCATATTCAGTCTGCCATTCGGACATCTCTTGTGTGTTGACGATCAGTAGTCCCTCGTGCGGAAGTTCGGGCGCGGCTGTTGACTCAACGCTTTGCGACGATCCCTTTTCGGGTGCGAATAGTCTCACCTTATCGCCCAGATAAAAAGCCGTTGTATAGTATCTTAACATCTTCACGGCATTGAAGCTGTATACCGGCAGCCCGTGTCCTGATTTTTCGATCTCATGAGCCAGCACAATATCACTTTTTGCATTGAGCGTGCGGGGAAGCACGGTTGCTCCGAGCACCCAATAAACGCTCAGAGCCGAGGCCATCGCGCCCCACATTGCCTGCTTGATGCGATCACTGCGGAATGCGACACACATAGTCGCTCCACATGTAATGATGCACACGGCAAGTAAAACCCAATCTGCCACTCCGAAAGGTCTATCGTAGAGTCCTCGGGCCATATCCGCCACTGCACCGCTAAGGTCGGGTAGCTGCGACGCAGCATCGGTCATGTGTAGCCCCCATACTATCCAGGCGGCTATCAGACCTGTTGCGGCTATCAGACACGCGTATACACCGATAACCCTTATGTGTCCTTGACGTGCCATTGCGGTGGCGAGAAGTGTGACGAGATAGGCCATGAAAGGATACATCGGCAGCAGATATACGCTCCGTTTGCTTTCTGGAATACAGTAGAATACGAATATGACCACAGCAGCTGTGCACGAAAGCAGTGTGTCGGGATTGATCTCGCGCACTTTTTGCATAATTGTGCTCCAGCCCGCCGGTTTCGGTATCTTTCTGACGGTAAACAGTGCGAATAGTGCCAGCAATGTGTATGGAAGCATGCCGGCTACAATCGTTACAATGTTGTACCACCATGGATTGACATGTGATGCATATGACATAGTGCCGGTCATGCGGCCGAAATTCTCTTCCAGCGCAAGCCGCAGAAACCTCTCGCCCCCCTCTTGCCATGCGGCATAATACCATACGGCAGGTGCTAATAGCGACAATGTTCCGCTTACGGCCATTGTCCATGTGCTTCGCCACAAGCTGTCGCCTCGCAACAGTGAGTAGACCCACACCACAAGGCACGGGATCACGGCGCCTACGGGGCCTTTGGTCAGCACGCCCAATGTCATCAATCCCACTGCTATCCATGATATGCCGGTGTGTCCGTGTCGTTCCCTGTATATGGTCATGGCGTATATGGCGGTGACTATGCAAGCCGTGAGCAGCATGTCCACCCGGCATGCTGTGGCAGCGCGGTATACTTCAACAGTCGTCACCGTGACTATTGATGCCGCCAATGCGGTCATCGTTCCGCAACCTCTGCGCCGCGAAAAAAAGCAGAATCCTGCCATGACCATCGCGATAGTGGCAATGGCAGATGGCAGGCGTGAGCTGTATTCTGTGACTTCGCCTCCTGTGAGATGCGATGCTCCGGCAATAAGCCATGCGAGGAAAGGCGGTTTATAAGGTATGTCGGCGCCATAGCTTTCGGGAAGCACATAATTGCCGCTGTTCATCATCGACACAGCTACAAGAGCTTCTCTCGGCTCACCTTTAGTGTTGAATAAAGTGTCACCGAGCCATGGCAGGAATGTCACTGCGAGAATAGCCAGCAGCACCAGTCCTGCCAGCCGCCGGGGCAGGGGAGAGGTCAACCGTCCGTCGTTATTTATTCTTTGCTCCATGCGTGTGACAGTCTGTGTTCAAGATCGGTCGAACTGAGCCGTGTGCTCAATTTCCCCCTGTGGGCTACGGATATATTCCCGGTCTCTTCCGAAACCACAATCGCGAATGCGTCTGTGGCTTGAGCAATGCCGAGTGCCGAACGGTGACGCAGACCGAGTGAGCGAGGCACGTTTGTGTCGTGGCTCACAGGCAGGATACATCCCGCGGCCTTTATACGGTCGCCGGCTATGATCATTGCGCCGTCATGCAGCGGCGAGTTCTTGAAAAATATATTCTCGATCAGCCGGGTATTTATCAAGGCGTCAATCATGTCGCCCGACTTTTCATAGTTCTCGAGCGGAATATCCTGCTGCACCACTATCAGCGCTCCAGTCTTTGTTTTAGACATGTTCATGCATGCATACACGATCGGCAGCACATACTGGCGTGTGTCAGCTGCCGTATCCCCACGCGAGTGGTGAAACATCTTGCGTAGAAACCGCCATCGTTTGTGGTCGCCGAGCTCAACCAGGAAGCGTTTTATCTGATCCTGAAACAATATCACCAGCACAAGAAGCCCGATGCTCATGAACTTGTCAAGCACTGTGCCGATCAGTTTCATTTCAAGTATCTGCGATGCAAATACCCACACCACTATAAATGCCAGCACACCGAAAAATATGTTGATCGTGCCGCTCTCGCGCATTATCTTGTAGAGATAAAACAGCAGCAGCGCCATTATCAGTATGTCAAGCGCGTCACGCAATCCAAATGGCATCATCATCAGAATGTTTGCTCGTTGTTAAAAGTCATTTCCACTACGCAGCGCGCCTGCACTGCCGCCGCCACATCGTGCACCCTCACTATCGCGGCTCCCGATGCCATTGCCAAGGTGTTGCCGGCAACTGTTGCCGGAAGTGCGTCGTCACTGCTTATGCCCAATGGCTTGGTAAACATCGACTTTCGCGATAGTCCTATAAGCAGAGGCACACCAAGCAGTTTGGCAATATCGCCGGTGTTGCGTAGCAATTCGTAGTTTTGCTCAACGGTTTTGGCAAAACCCAATCCCGGATCGGCAATTATGTCGGCCACTCCGTCGAGCCTCAGGCGGTCTATCTTGCACGACAGATCTCTGACCACTTCGGCGGTCACACCGTCGGCATAGTCGGTCATGGATTGCATTGTCGACGGAGTGCCGCGCATATGCATCAATATGTAAGGCACTCTCATGTCGGCTACCGTACTGGCCATCGCGTCATCGAGGTCGCCACCACTGATGTCATTGATTATGTCCGCGCCCATCTCTTCGACTGCCGCACGTGCCACATCGGCTCTGAATGTGTCAACCGACACCGGCACATCGGGTGCCACCCGCCTAAGCGCCGTCATGCCGAGCCTGAGACGTGCAATTTCCTCGGATGCACTCACATCCTCAGCCCCTGGTCGGCTGCTGTATGCGCCTATGTCTATCATGTCGGCGCCTTCTGCCATCATCTTGCTCACACGTTCTTCGATGAGCGAATCTGTGTTGGCACGTGAGCCGGCATAGAACGAGTCGGGGGTTACATTCAGTATTCCCATTACCATAGGGCGCTCCACATCGAGCAACCTGCCTCTTAGATTCAATGAAAATCTATTGAAATGATCCGAAATCATGAGTGACTGTTCAAAATAAATTTATGTAGATTTGTGAAGCTTTATGGCATTGGTTTCGAGTGCTGAGTATGGAGTTTAGCAAGCTAAACGACTGACGATGCGCGCCGAACCAATCCGTAAAACGCACAAAGACACATGAAAGATAATCTGTGGCATCTGAAGTTTTCATATCGTTTTATTTTGATCTGTCACTCATCCGCGAAGATAGCAATAAATTAATGCAGTTGCAAATCAGTGCGCTCCGTCAGTCTTGTCATCAAGCATGTCGCGGTATTCAGGTTGTTTCTTTACTGCTGGCTTGGCATTGCTATGTTTTTTCCGGTTTATTTCGCGCCGTGCTTTTTTCACAGAGTCCCGTTGTGCCTCTTTTGCCACGCGTGCGGCTGCTTCAGGAGTGGGTTGTGCCACTTCGATCCGATCAGTGTGCCATTCGCGTCTCGCCATCGTCGATTCATACACGCCGGCTAAGGCCGTAATTGCGATTATCACAGTCAGAATAATCATCCCCCGTCTCTCGCTGCGTGTCATATCAAACCCGTTTATCATACTAATGATACTTGTCATGTTATTAATTGTGGACATCCACTGGACCGATCGCTATCAATGTGCAAATATAGTCTTTTCCTTCAACATATATCATGCATTCCCCGACTCATTCGTCATACTTTGTCATGTCAAACCTGCATACGATTATTTTTTTGTAATTTTGCAATCAAATGAAGTACCTCCTCGAAATCTATCGTCGCTTGCCGGCATTTACGGCCACGGTTATTGTTCTTGTGGCCATACTATATCTGACTCTTGTCCCGCGCCCGTTGCCCGATACAGGCATCAGTCTGTTCCAAGGCGCTGATAAGCTTGTCCATGCTGCAATGTTCGCCGCGCTCACCTATGTGGCAACCATTGATACATGTATTTGGCGGAGTCGGTCAGCATCAATGTTGGTTTCATTGTTGATCGCTACAGCATCCACTGTTGTCGGAGGTGGCATTGAACTGATTCAATCAGGCATGGCGATGGGTCGCAGCGCCGAGTGGCTTGACTTTGTCTCTGATGCTGCCGGAAGTGTCCTGATCAGTGTGATGTATATAAGGCGCTGGCCGGCTGTGCTATGGCGAGTTGTTTGCGGTTAAATTGAGTTATACATCGGTGGTCTATGGCATACAACTTCAACACATATCTCAATCATATCGACACTGATTTTTGGCGCCACCTTTGTGTGACGGAGGGCACGCTCTGCCACTATGAGCGGGGTGAGGAGTTTGTGCGTGAGGGTGAGGTGGCGCGTTGGATCGGTTACATACAGTCCGGCACTCTTAAATACGTAGCTTGTTCTGACGATGGCACAGAACATGTCGTAGGTATGGAGTTCGATGGAGAGTTTGTTGCTGATTTTCCGTTCTCGCTGGACGGAATAAAGGCAAGAGTTTCGATAGTTGCTGTAACCCCGTGTGAAATATATCGTTTCCCGGTCAAAGAGATAACCCGCATGATGAAGGCTGATGCAGGTATAAGGGATATTGTGGCACGCTCGGCCGAAGCAGTGTTCTCTACAGTGTATGACCGTTACATGGATCTGTATTGTAAAACACCGCGGCAACGCTACGAAGATCTTGTCAACAGTCACTCCGAAATTTTCACCCAGTTTTCGCTCAAAGACATAGCATCTTTCCTCAACATCACGCCGACGCATCTGAGCCGGCTGCGGAAAAAATGAGGTAGGAATGATGTAATCCATCATCACTCAACAAATGTTGAGATTCATTGTTGCGTCACATCGTATTTTTGCGGTAATTTATCGATGATAGTGACATGAAATCAATAGCCGTATTTGTAATATTGCTTCTGCTTGCACTCGTTGCATTTGCTAATGATCAGAATGATTCAATAGCTGTGAATCAATTGCAGGAGATAGTGGTTCAGGCGCCCCGGGTGATTCATAAGGCCGATATGGATGTGTATTATCCATCACGAAGCGCGGTGGATAATTCAAAAAATGGATTGCAACTTCTCGGCAACCTGATGATTCCCTCGCTTACGGTAACAGAGTCTATGGGCACTGTGCAGGCTACTGGTGCAGCGGTTCAGGTGCGCATCAACGGACGCGAATCGTCCATCGATCAGGTACGATCGCTTTTGCCCGGAACAATCAAGCGTGTCGAATGGATCGACAATCCCGGGCTTCGCTATAACGGAGCTGACTACGTTTTGAATTTCATCGTGTCAAACCCCACGGTCGGTGGTGCCTTCCAGGCAGAGGCTGAGCCGGCGCTCAATGCACCCTGGGGCTATGCGTGGGCAGACCTCAAACTCAATTCGGGCCGTTCGCAATGGAAAATTGGAGGTAATTTCAAATATAGCAATCATTTGAAATCTCATCGCGACTACACCGAGACTTTCACTTATCCCGACGGAGAATCCATTACCCGTAATGAAACATCACGTGGCGGCTATATTGACAACACTATGGGACGCGCGTGGATAGAATATAGCTACATCAAACCTGACACCACTGTATTTTTTGCCGGAATCAATGATTATCATACTTTCAGAAACCGCACCCATTATGACGGACTAATGGAATACAGCAACCGTCCCGATGATATTCTTTTGTCTGACCGGACAGGCTCCAATGGAAACAATCCTCAGTTCTCCTTATACTTGGAACAGCATTTCGACAATAAGCAAACTCTCGTTGTCGATTTCCGTACATTGCTCTATTTCGGCAAATCCTACTCCGATTATATGGAACATCTGCCGGGAGCAACTGACTATCTCACCGATGTGCATACTTTGATTAAAGACCGCAATCAGGCATACGCTATTGAAGCCGACTATATGAAGCGGTGGAATAACTCACGCTTTACAGCCGGAGTGTCATATTCGGCTAATCGCAACCGATCGGTATACGAAAATCTTGGAGGTGAGATTTTTCATCAGCGACAGGACAAGGTGTACTTCTTCGCAGAATATTTTCAACGTGTCAGGAAATTCACCTTTACTGCCGGATTAGGTGCGCAATATACCGACTTCTTGTTTAAGGAATCAAATCAGGGCAGCTCGTCCTGGAATATGCGTCCGCAAGCCACCATTACTTATGGAATTAACCGGGCACATAATTTCCGGCTCAGTTTTGAATCGTGGCAATCAACGCCTTCACTTGCCGAAACCAACGTGGCGCCTCAACAGCTCGATGGCTTCCAGTGGCGCATCGGCAATCCAAATCTGAAAACATCAAACTCTTATATGCTCACTCTGCGCTATAACTTCAACGTGCCGAGAGTGTCGGGTCAATTCGGAATCCGGGCCTTTACAAGTCCCAATGCAATTACCCCTCTCTTGTACTGGGATAACGACCGCTTGATCACCACTTACGAGAATAGCCGCGGACTGAAGAATTTAACTTTCTTCCTTGCACCGCAAGTCGACGTTATCCCCGATTGGGTGATGTTGGGCGCGTATATCCAATATCGAATGGAGAATATGCGTGGCACCGGATATGACTATAACGGCTACAATTGGAGCGGCAATGCCACTCTGCGTGTAACCCATTGGGGATTCACTCTGATGTATCAATACTTGAAAGCCCGCCGAGACCTATGGGGTGAAAAAATCAGTTGGGGCGAAGACATCAACGTTATCGACCTGTCATATAATTGGAAAAATTGGCAATTCGGAGCCGGTGTAATCATGCCTTTCGGCCGATACGACCAAGGCTCCAGGATGATAAGCAAATGGAACACCAACGAGCGTAATATGCGTCTCGACATGCGCATGCCATATATCAAGGTTAGCTATAATTTCCAGTGGGGTCATCAGAAGCAGGTTGCGCAAAAAAAGATCAATGCCGGTGCCAGTGTCGATGCATCAACCGCCGGAGGCCGGTGAACCAGCCTTATTAATGTCGTGCGCGCCGTGTTGACATTTTATTTGTTAACTTTGTCGTGATCAAGTTTTCAATAATAAGTAACATGATTGAGACAGCGCGGCTTATTCTTAGACAATGGAGTGTCGATGACGCCGAATCGCTCTATAGATATGCGTCTGACAGACGCGTGAGCGAACTCGCTTTATGGCCATGTCACGATTCTGTCGACATGAGCAGAGACGTTATCGAAAAGATATTTATCCCCAACCCATATTCATTCGCCATCGTAATCAAGGATACCCGGGAACCCGTGGGTTGCATTGGCCTTGTGCCTGATGGGGATGCGCATTATTCTTTGGTCGAGGGAGAGCGCGAGGTCGGTTATTGGATTGGCTTTCCATTATGGCGTAGAGGCTTTGTTACCGAGGCATTGCGTGGATTGATAGATTACTGCCGGAATGTTATGAAACTCAAATCACTGTTGATCACTACAGATAGCCGCAATATAGCATCACAGGTAGTGGCGGAAAAATGCGGATTCCGGTTTGTCGAAAATTTCAACAATGATGGCATTGACAGCAGGGCTTACCGTCTTATATTGTAGGTTGTCTGGCTCACCTTATCTATGATGATTGCCGGTGAAAATTACCGATGTTAAATTTTGCAAATAGAACAATATGCCGCTTGTGTATATCGGACAGATTTTGTAATTTTGTTTTCGCCTACCAAAATTCAAGGCTATTAATTATCTAACTAAAAACATTTACGCCTATCGACAGAACATTACTCTAACCAATATAAATTATAGTAATGCAGAATCTGACTAAGCTCACCGACGAACAGTTGGTGGCTGCTTATGCCAAGGGCGAAAACAAGGCTTTCGACACGCTCCTCAAACGTCACGAGTCGCGGGTGTTTTCCTATATTTTTTACATCGTAAAAAGCAAAGACCTTGCCGACGACATCTTTCAGGAGACGTTTGTCAAGGCGATCACAACCATACGCCAAGGACGCTATACCGAGAGTGGGAAATTCTCGGCATGGATCACGCGCATCGCACACAATCTCATCATCGACCACTATCGGCAGGAAAAGTCGGAAAATCAGGTGTCATCAGACACCGACGATGGTGTTGACCTGTTCAACCGGCGGGAATTTTCTGACGGTACGATAGAGGATTTATTGATCAGCAAGCAGATAACCGACGACGTTCGCCGATTGATCCGTGCCCTGCCGAAGTCGCAGCGTCAGGTGCTTGTGATGCGCTACTATCGCAACATGTCGTTCAAGGAGATTGCCGAAGCTACAGGTGTGTCGATCAACACTGCTCTTGGCCGCATGCGCTATGCCATACTCAACATGCGCCGCATAGCTCAGGAAAACAACATAGTCCTCTCTGCCTGATCACATCGAGAGCGTGCAGCGTTATAGTGATGACTCTGAGTATATTTCGATTGATTTTGTCACAGATGAAAAATCAGGAGGCTTTGTCAGGTATGGATTGATCCAACAGCCTGAAATCGGCTGTCCGCAAATAATGAAATAACGCGCTGGTTCAGGATAAGCAGATCAATCATCCTAAATTGTAATTATAGTGTCTGGTGGCCATTGAATGGTCACCATATTTTTTAACTGCTATTTCGGATCAGCTGACAGTAGCGGTTGGTGGCCAACCCTGATTGAAACTGTAAAAATCGCGCACGATGTCGGTCACGGGCATCGTGCGTGCCCTATCTTCGCGGCAAAAGGAAAACCATGCTCCCCACCGTCCGCGACATACGCCGCAGCCTCCCTCCCGGCTCGCCCCCTCTCGGCTACCACTTCCGCAAGTGGTACGGCCGACCAATGTCGCGGCAGCAGGAAGCCATCCTCTTCTGCCTCGAGAAACAAAGGGTCATCGACAAAGTAG
>CANOUR010000057.1 GCA_947570265.1 uncultured Bacteroidales bacterium
GTATGCCTTAAAAAGTTTTGATGTTGTAAAAAATTAAGATGCGTCAGCCGTGATCCTTGGGGTTTGTCATGTTGCCGACTACAAACGAGCCGTCTTCGGCGATTGCAAAAGCATTGATCTGCGCACCGTAATCACCGGGCAGAGCAGTCCATTCGCCAGCTTCGATGTCGAGCACAGCGCCTGCGCCAACAGCCTCTGAACCGACAGCGAGTCCGTTGCTTGAGAAAGCGTAGCCAATCTGTCCGAGAGAATATTGCGATGTTTCGCTATAATACTGCGACTCCTTGTTTGTCTCAACATTGATAATGTAGACAGCGCCATCCTGACTTACAGCTATATACTTGCCGTCGGGCGAAGCATATTGGGCGGGGAAATTGTCGACATACGCCGGAGCCTTGAGATAGGGGCCGGCGGCGTCTGCTCCGACAGCCATGAGTGATGCTGCCGCAATGAGTAGTAGTTTTTTCATTATTGATACTTTTGTTAATATTATTATATTTGATTTAGATTCATTCCTTTGAGGTTGATCCGAGTCCGTCGAGCAGCTCGGCACGTTCGGTGACGGTCTTTGACAGTGTCCATACGTTGACAAGCATTCCAGGGGATTCAAAACTGTTGGTCGAGACCAGTCGCCATCCGTTTACCGACAGACGATTGAGTCCGTCGAGCAGCGAGGGAAAGCGCATCCGGTTGATAGAAGCGGCATAATTGTCGCTTATGCCCGTGAGGGCGACAAACTCACGTCCGACCACCACTTTGGCTGATGCCTGCAAACTTTGGTTGGGACGCGATTCGCTCACAAGCTGTATATAAAATGTTTCTGATCCGTCGGCCTGTGATGCGGAGGCAGACGCACCGGCAGCGCTGATACGCGTCATCGGGAAGCACAGACAAAGACAGGTAAGGAGTATGACGAACAATTTATTTTTCATGGCAATCAACCGAAATGACATATGGCTTATAAGTGCAAAACAATAATCTCTATGCCAATTTTGGCTGCAAAATAAATGAAAAAATCCGTCATAACCAAAAGATAATCGGTTTTAACAGATTTTATGACCCCACAAAAGACAACGAAAACGAATTAAGGCCACACTGTCACTGATAGGCGTGGAGCGACGGGAGATAATTCACGCCAAAATAAGTCATGAGCACGGTGAGCAATGCAAGGGAAGTGTAGAGATTGTGACGGCGCGGGGTCATGCGTGCAGCGCGATGGAGTGGAACGGCATAGATCATGAATGTGATCAGCGCCCATGTTTCCTTAGGATCCCATGCCCAGTAGCGTCCCCATGATGTCTGCGCCCACACCGCTCCGGTGAATATGCCCACACCGAGGAGCAGCATGGCGGGGTAAAGCAAGAGCTGCGATACACGACACATGCGCGCTGACATTTTTGCCGACGTGAGTCCGACCAATGATGATAGCGAAGCGAGAGTCAGGAGCGCATAGGCGGTCATCACAACAGAGACGTGGACAGAGAGCCATGGCGAATGCAGGACAGGCATCAGCGGTGTGAGCACCGGATCGCGCAGGTCGAGCCACGCCACCAATCCGGCAAATGCGGCTGCCATGATGCCGACGCCGGTGAGGATTGGTTCGCGACGGAAACAGATCAGAGTGACAATCATGACGGCCACCGACAGGAAACGCATGGTCTCTCCCCCGCTGCCGAGGGGCACAACAGCATCGGCCACCCACGTCAGACACCAGCCGGCAGCCTGCCATGCCGCAAGCAACCATGCGACAATACGGACAGATCGACGCAGCCTGCCGGTGATGGCGACAAGACCGGTGATGAGCGCTGCCGGGAAAAAGACTTGTGAAAACGGCACCTGCTCGCCTACAAGATCGGCCTCGGCACGCCAGACAGGCAAAGGCGGAATGTGATCGGGCACAGGTCTGATCAACCGCCCCTGTTGCAGTTCGGTGACCAATCCGACAC
Organism: uncultured Bacteroidales bacterium; assembly: GCA_947570265.1. Classification (GTDB taxonomy): domain Bacteria; phylum Bacteroidota; class Bacteroidia; order Bacteroidales; family Muribaculaceae; genus CAG-1031. The sequence goes on from CANOUR010000057.1 coordinate 1,947, forward strand.
GCTCGTCAAGCGCCAGCACTGCCTTGTCGAGAGCGGGATCAATGCCGTAGAGCGAGCGCAGGCGATAAGAACCATCGGGTGAGATGAGATCGGACATCGAGGCATATCCTCCGACCAGGCCAAGGCTGTCGGCCAGACGGCTATCCCCTATTTTCAGCAATCGCCGGGTATTCCACTCCCGCGGATAGAGCACCATGGATGCCACAACCTGAACAGAAGAGGCTCCACCGGGAGAGCGTGTGCCCGAAAGTTTGCGGCACAACTGCGACGCAGCCACACCCATCGGCGCGACACGCCCTTTCCACATCACCTGCCGGCGCTCCATCGAGTCGGCCTGAGAGCTGCTCACCCCCGGCAATGACGCACCGAAGAGAACCGCCGGCATGATAGCCACAGCCGTTGCAGCGAGCAATCGCCGGAATCGTCCCCGCGGATCGGCCAGCAGCATGATGCCGCTGACGGTGAATAAAATATATCCTCCATAGCTCAGAGGAATGCCCAACGGGTCTTTGGCAAGCTCCAAGGTGGAACGCCCGAGGCTGTCACACGCTTCCTGCCTGATGGTGTAGCCGTCGACCTGTGCCGGATTGTTGACACTGACGGTGAAATGCCGTGATTGCCCGAGTGTCAGATACGACACATAGTCGCGCGGCGCCAAACCACCGGGATAGGTCTCCACCACAAAACTGTCGAGACACAGCGGAGCATGCAATCCGGCGTCGACAGGCACGCGGGGGGCAAGCGTCAGGCGCTTTTCGTCGCGCAAGAGCCATGTGGCGGCGCCCCCTGCGAGCATGAGCAGCAACGACACATGAAGCAGAAGCCGCGGCATGTGGCGCCACATGCGTGTAGCTGTGACGCACCACACAAGCATGACGCCCATGAGCAGCCACATCGCTACAAACCACCACCGCCCCACAAGCGCCTCACCTCCACCGGCTGTGAATGTGATGGCCGCGAGCACGGCAACAACGGCGGCATAGAAGCCGATGATGACCCGACGCATCAGAACGGTGCGTAGATGTGATTGCCGGCGGCATTGACAGCCATGCACTCCATCTCGATGAGCCATCCGGGACGGCATACCGGAGCAAGAACTATCACCATGGGCATATGCGGGAAGCGCTCGGCCAGCATGTCGCTGACTACACAGTGGTCGGCGGGGTCGCGGAGGTAGACGATCATGTGTCCGACATCAGACCAGCTGCAACCGCCTTCGGCGAGCAGCGCCTCGACATTTGTGAGCATGCGCAGGGTCTGACGGCGTATGTCGCCGGGATGAACCACTTCGCCACGGTTGTCGATGCTCGCGGTGCCGGATATGAGCAGATGCCGCCGGTCGCCGTAGTCGACACGTGTGCCACGCTCGAATGCCACACCATATTCATATGTGGGGTTGAGGTATTCGGTGGCATAGAGGTATGACATCTGTCCATCGGCAAGGCCGATGATGCTGTAGGAATCCATCTGGACGGTCACACGCGGATCGGCATGGCGTCCGCCGATGCCTGTCGAAGATATGAAATGTGTGTCGGGGGTGAGACCTGCCACGGCAAACGATTTGTTGCGCCCGTTGACCACACCAAGGTAGTTGACATCGACATCGTGCACGAAAAACCATGTGCGCACACAGTTGCCGGCAAGCGATCCGCCAGACGATTCGAGGGAGAGGGACAGTTCCTCGAGAAGAGCCATTGTGGCGATCTCGCTATGCAGGTCGGGGACAGCGGCACTACCCCGCCAGAGATGGCGGCAGACTCCGTGCGACACCTCATAGATGCCTGTGCCCGAGATGGGAGCGACGGCCACATCCTGCTGTAGATAAACCCACAGAGCCACTTTGCTGCCATTGAGCGGCGGCTGCTCGACAACCGATACCGCACAGGCATCGTTTTGCGGGAGGTGGGATGCCTGATTGGCGGCATCGCTGAGAAACCATCGCTTGAAGACTGCCCGTGTGCCCGAGGGGAGAGTGTTGAGAGTGGCAACAAAGGTTTCGAGCACACCTGACAGTTGCGCAGCAAATCCGATGCGTGGGTCGGTGACGGTTATCATCAGATGGTATTCGGCCACACCTTCATCGGGCACGAATGACGACAGACGCGCGCAAGTGTGGAGCGAGGGATGGTCAGTGACTGTATATTTCATCGTGAATGGTTTGTTTTTCAAGGTTTCGCGCCGCCGTCGATCCAGCTTTTGATCATGCCGAGAGTGGCGTCGGACGGAATTTCGACAGAATGGTCATAGCGCCATGATGATGACATGCCGGTGGCCAAAGCGTTATAGAGCACGCTCTGCGCCGCATCACCCGGAGAGACACGCATGCCGCCGGCGACAACGGTAGATTCCACACCGACAAGCGAGCCATAGCTTTGGCCTTCGGTGAGATAAAGCCCTGCGGCGGCATGGTTCGATGCTCCGTGGCAGTTGGCGCAAGTGGTTGAGAAGACATCGCGCTGTATGATGGCAAACATTCCGGCATCGATTTGTCCGGCATCGAGGCTGAGGGAGGTTTGCGATGCTGCGTCGCTGACGTCGAGGGCGGCGAGTGTGGCCATGCGCCGGCGCAGACCGTCGAGCACACACAGTTCGACGGTGGTCACATCAGAGCCGATGCCTGAGAGAGTGACATCGACATGCCCGTCGTCGACATCGATGTTTTTGACAATCGCGGCATATGCGTCAGTGCCGGCAAATCCGGCGAGGGCTATGCGATAGCCGCCGCTCCATGTGTCGGCACCGGTGAGATCGGCGGTGAGCCGCACACTCACGCCGCCAGAATCGGTGGCGATGGAGTCGGGGTAGATGCGCCCATCGTCACATGCTGTGAGCAGAGCTGTCACGGCGAGAATTAACAGATGTGATAGCGTTCTCATGGGGTCAGAATGTGTACTGCACCTGCAGTGTGCCCGAATGTGTGGCAAGGCCGAGGTTGTCCTGATCGCGGTCGTTCTGGTTGTCGTGGCCGGTGCGTCCGATGTATTGATACATGGCCTGCAGCTTTATGTTGAGCTTCGGGAAATAGTAGTTTACACCGACGGCAGGCATGTTGAGCAGACCGCCACGGTCGGTGGCGTTGCGATCCATGAAGTCGTAGCGCAGCGCTCCCTGCAGACGGTCGGTGAAGAAGTAGCCGGCCTGGGCGTATGCGCCCCAATAGTTGAATGATCGGTCGATTTTCTGGCGCTTGGTGAATCCGACGTGCATCCAATAGGCCTCGGCGCCGAGATACAGCCGTCCGTGGATCCACGAGAAGTCGGCTGCGAGACGGAAATCGTTGGTTGACTCGTTCTCGCTCTCGACGTTGAGCGATGTGCTGAGGCCAACCTCCATCTTGTTTCTGACGCCGAGGGTGTTGACTCCTCCCTGACTGGCGGGCATGACTCCGAAAGGATTATAGGTGACGCGGGCTGCATAGAGCAGTGAGGGTATGTGCCAGTCGTCGCTAAAGGTTTTGCCGGCGAAGTTGACCGACGCTCCTGTGCCGTTGAATATGCCTACCTGATAGCCGAACCGATTCCACGCGAATCCGTGAACCTCGACACCGAGGTCGAATCCAGTGCCGATGCGCGGAAGCACGGCGTTGAGCGAATAAGGCATGATTACAGTGGCAGTGAGCGACGTCGGGAGCTGCGGAAACAGCGTCTCGCCAAGAGTGGTGAGGTAGGCATGGCTGAAGGGTGTCTTGAATTTGCCGAAACGCACGCCGAAAGCCGCGCGAGGCTGCACGTCGACCCATGCCTGCTGGAGGAGCGCACCGCCCGATGCGGCTGCGTTGACAGAGAGGTTGTAGGTGACGATGCGGAATGCCTTGCCGGTGAATCCGAGCACAGCGTAGGGGATGGAGAACCCGGAATTGGCCACATTGTCCTGATTGTAGGCCGGATCGAGGCCGCGGTCGTCGTAGTAGTTGACGGTGGCAGCTCCCTGCACAAGCAGGTAGGGTTTGAAGACAAAGTCGGCATTTTTAGTCTGGAAAGTGAAGCCCTTGCGTCCGGCAAGCGACACCACTCCATTCTGTGTATCCTCATCGTACTGCGCCTTTGCATCGGTCATCACCGTTGCTGCCGCAAGAATGGCCAGAGCCGAGATGAATTTTTTCATTTTCGTCGGAATATTCTATTATGTTATTGCTGGAATCAGAGAGAGTAGAGAAACTGGATCAATGCGTCGCGGTCGGATGCGCTCATGCGGCTGAACTTCTGACGCGATGCCTCACCCTCGCCGCCATGCCACATTATGGCCTCGGTGAAATTGCGCGCACGACCATCGTGAAGATAATAGCTGTGGCCGTTGACCTTTTCCTGAAGTCCGATGCCCCAGAGAGGAGTGGTGCGCCATTCGTTGCCCATCGCCAGACCCGAGACATAATTGTCGTTGAGTCCGACGCCCATGATTTCCGAGCCCATGTCGTGGAGCAGATAGTCGCTGTAAGGGTGGATGGTCTGTCCGCCGAGCCAAGGCAGCTCGGTGCCGAGAAGAAGCGCCGACCCACGGGGACGTGTGTGAAGGGTGGTGACATGACACAGATGGCATCCGGCCTCGTAGAACATCTGCTCACCGCGGCGTACTGCGGGGTCGTTGACATTGCGGCGGGCAGGCACTCCGAGACATTGCATGTAGAGGTCGACATCCTCCATATCCTCGGCCGACACGTCGAGGCGGTCGTAGGTCAGACCCATCATCGATCCTTGATTCATCTGTATCTGGCCTTCGCAGATTTCTTCGGGATAGCGTGAGTTGGTCACACCCATGTCGGAAGAGAATCCCAGTTCGACGGTGAGATCGGCGTGCTGCGCTTTGTTGCCCGAGAGTCCGAGCATGGTCACTCCGCGCTCGGTGATGTAGTTGCATCGTCCGCTTATGCCCCATTCGGGATAGTTGCTGCGGGCAGCGAGAGCCTCGATCTCGGTTGGGTCGAGTGCCATCATCTGCCCCATGCCTACATGCCGCAGAGGGATGCGCACGGTGCAGAAAAGCTCGTCGGCGGGGATTTCGGTGTCGTACCAATCGGTGATGGTGTAGGTTGGCGCAGCCAGTTCGTAGGGAGTGCCGTCGGCCATGGTGAATGACTCGTATCGCCAGTCGACTTTCAATTTGCCCTCGGGCTGGACACCGTAGATGGCCTGGTCGTGCAACACACGGCCATATTCTTTGAAAAATGCTCCGTTTTTGCGGGTGATATAGACCAGCATAGCCGAAAAGCCATAAGGGCCGCTTCCGCCGTCGCTCCAGAGCGAGGGTCGGGTGCGTCCGGCATTGCGGTGGCAGCTGCCGCAGCTATAGCCGGCGTAGACAGGGCCAAGACCTCCGCCAAGGCTGCCCGATGCGGTGCGCACATCATCGTAGAGGCGGTCGCCGTGGTTGAAGCGTGTGGCCAGTTCGCCTGTGACCCATGGCGCATCGGAATCGTAGGCCACCGATGAGTTCAGGAAATTTGTGGCCGTGCCTGCCGACAGGGAATATCCGTCGGGCACTTCGATGTCGATAGCCTCGATGCCGTTGTTGTCGCACCCGCACAACAAAAGCGCGGATGCGACAACGTTCACGACGAAAAAGTGTCTTTTCATTCGACTATGCGGGCTTTGCCGTTTTTGAAGATCAGATATTCGAGTGTGTGGAATCCACGCACGCTCTGGGCGGCTTCGATGGCGTCGTCGTCCTGCGAATCGTTCCAGTTGAGGTCGTCGAACGAGCCTGACGTAAGGATCTGTACGATCTGATCCTGGTCAAGAGGCCAGCTGTCCATATTGGGATCGAGATTGAGGGCATCGACAGGGCCGAAAAGGAAAGCCTCGCTCGTCTCCCACGGTTCGCGGGCATCGAGCCAAGCTTGTGCGCAAGCCGCCATGTTGGCATCGGATGGTGTGGCGATGAACGCAAGCACGGCGTTGTGGAGTGCCTGATTGCCGGCTTTGAGGTCGGCATAGGTGGGTAGCACGACACGGTCGACATAGTTTTCGACAACGGGCTGCAGCTGAGCCTCACTGAAGGCGATGGCCACAGGACGCAGTTTCATGTCGAGCACGTCGCCGAGAGATGCGCAGGCTTCCATTGCCACGAGCACTTCGGGTTTGTTGATGTTGTTGCGGAAGGGTGCGGGCATGTCGGTCTTGATAGCCTTGTAGGCAGCATCGATGGCATTCTGCACCTCTGCATCGAGAGCAGGATCGGCAGCTGCCACAAGCGATTTGATGGAGGCTTGTGCGACTGATCCGTCGCGAGATCCGTTGTAGGCGTTGCGTATGGAGATGATGTTGTTGCTGTAGTCGTCGATAGAGTGCCAGCTATACCATGATTCCACTGCATAGAGGGCGGCGGTGGTGTTTCCTCCACGATAGAGATTGTAAGGTTCGCCGATCTTGGCCTCCCCTACTTCGGTGGCGATATCGACGCATCCCTCGATGATCTGCTGGATACATGATGATGCGCTCGAATAGGCGGCGTTGTCGTGACGGCGGAACTGATCGGCGAATGATTCGCCACCTTCGTAACTCTCAGTCCATGCCTTGTAGAGCTGGTCGGCGTCATTGACCAAGAGCTGCGACACCTGACGCATATAGTTGTGCCATGCCGTTGCGTTGGCCGATGAGTAGTCGAGGTCGGCCGAGGTCTGCTCCTGGTTGTCCTTGTTGCCTTCGTCAACCGGTTCGTTTTTGTCGTCGCTGCAGGCTGTCATCGCGAACGATGCCAGAGCGAGGGAAGCGTAGATAAAATGTTTTTTCATTGCTGTGATGTTGATGATGTTATTCTCAGTTGCTGTAGTTTCAAAACCGTGTCACTTGCGGAAGAACCATCCGATATAGGCCACACCGATCTCCCACTCGTTCTCGCTGTTGTAATTGCCTTTGCCAAATACCTTTGATGTGCCGATCTGACGGGTGGTGTAGTCGGCTTTGACCACAAGGTTGGGAAGGGCATACCAGTTGATACCGGCCTGCCATTGCGACACCTGAAAGCGTGCATCCATCGTCTGACCGGGACATCCGCGCTGCTGAGGATTGTAATAGTCGTAGCGCGCGAATGGCACAATGTCGGGAAACTTCACCTGCACGAGGGATTTGACTTTCACTCCTAGCTCGGCGCCATAGCTGAGGGCATTTTTGGCAATCGGCGTCAGACGGCTATAGGGGCTGTTGTTTGACAGCAGCTTGTTGGCGGCGGACAGGGCTTTGGCATTCCCAACGTAGCCATAGACAAGATTTGCCCGGGCTGTGAGCCAGCGGCATGAATATTGAGCATCCCATGTGCCGATTGCCACCGGCACTTTGATGTCGCTGTAGGTGTGGGGTTTGTCGCTGTTCGCGGCGGCATTAGCGCAATAGTAGAACGACACGCCTGTCCGGAGACCTTTGATGCCGCGCCAGTCGATGCGTCCGACGTAGGCTGGCGATGTGAAGTTGTCGGTCTCGAAAAAGCCCTGTTTGCCTGCTGCTATCCAACTGTCGCGCTCGAATCCGTTGGCATTGAGTCCGGCCACCACCATGGCCTGATAGTCGAATGTGGCTTTCCCCTTGCCGAATGAGCCGAACAGCTCGATGCCGGTCTCATGCCATGTCGAAGGCAGGAAGGCTGTCTCGCTCTGCGGGCGCTGCGCACCGAAGAAATTGATCGGTTCGTGATGGGCGTTGACCAGACCTAACGGTAATATCAGATGTCCGACCCTGACATTTACGGCCGGCAGCCCGAGATAGGTGATGTGGAACTGCTCAAGCGCCACTTCGCCACCTTTTTCCATTTCGGTTTCGTATTCACCATTCTCTGAGTTTTCAATCTCATATTCCGTGCCCACGCCGCCGGCCTCGAACTCAATTTCAGCACCGAGAACCCATTTCGGCGAAAATTTGTAGTCCAAGGCCAGCACGAAGCGCGGAATGGATATGGAGTTGCGGTGCACCCGCTCGTTTCCCGAGGGTGTGCCGTTGAGACGGTTGATGCCGTAGTCCTTGAACTGGCCAAGGATCTCGCCATATCCTCCGAAGCGGAATTTGCGGTAGCCCGCCGTGTCGGCCTGTTGCGCCGCCACGACGCTGCCGACGTGGTCGTTAGTCACTGCTGCGGATGCACATGTGGCGCCCAGCAGCATGGAGAGAGTGATTGTGGCAAATCGATTCATCTGTGTAGTAAGATTTTTACGATTGCAAAATTAGATTCACCCTGATGCCCCTGAAATACCCTAAAATCGGTAAAAAAACGATGTGCTGTTAACTGTTTCTAACCAAATTTAAGTAAAAACCGATTTCAAATACCTAACTTTGCACTTATGAGACGACTACTGACCACTCTGTTCACTATTTTAATCTTAGCCGCAAATGTATCAGCAGCGGCCATAGTCACCAAAACGCCCGAACGTGCCGCCGACCAGCAGCATATGCTGGCCTATGCAGCGCCGGCGATCGACACCGTACGCGTGGGGTTCATCGGGCTGGGCATGCGCGGGGTCAGCGCCGTGGAGCGTTTTCTGCACATTCCCGGGGCTAAAATTGCCGCACTTTGCGACATCGAGCCTGAACGCGTGGAGCAATCGCAACAGGTTCTCGATCGTGCCGGATTGCCACGTACGGCGTCATATTGTGATTCTGACAGTGCTTGGCGCAGACTGTGTGACCGGGATGACATTGATCTTGTGTACATAGTCACTGACTGGAAATCGCATGCAGAAATGGCAAAATATGCCATGGAAAAGGGTAAACATGTGGCCGTGGAAGTGCCTGCGGCCATGACTCTCGATGAGATATGGGACCTTGTAGACACGTCGGAACGCACACGCCGCCATTGCATGATGCTGGAGAACTGCGTGTATGATTTCTTTGAGCTGAACACACTGAATATGGCTCAACAGGGACTTTTCGGGGAATTGCTCCACGCCGAAGGAAGCTATATACACAATCTCGATGAGTTTTGGGATGCCTATCACCGCAACTGGCGTCTCGACTACAACCGCAACCACCGTGGCGATGTGTATCCCACCCACGGCATCGGCCCGGTGTGCCAGGCACTGGACATACACCGCGGCGACCGCATGACCACCCTCGTGTCGATGGACACAAAGGCTGTCACCGGCCCTGCACTTGTCGAACGCTCGACAGGTTGCCGCCCCGACAGTTTCGCCAATGCCGACCACACGATGACCATGATACGCACAGCCAATGGCAAGACGATCCACCTGCAGCACGATGTGATGAATCCGCGACCTTACTCAAGGATGTATCAGCTGACCGGGACCCATGGCTTCGCCAACAAATATCCGGTCGAGGGATATGCATTCATGCCTGACAGAATTGATCCGGCTGCGGTGCCCGATCATGAGAATCTTAATGCCCATGGATTCATCTCGCCAGATCAGCAGGCTGCCATGACTGAGAAATATACCCACCCAATCATACGCGAGGTAGGCGAAGTGGCACGTCGCGTGGGAGGTCACGGCGGCATGGACTATATCATGGACTACCGCCTGATATATTGCCTGCGCAACGGTCTGCCTCTCGACATGGATGTCTATGATCTTGCAGAGTGGTGCTGCGTGATTCCGCTATCGGAATTATCGATCGAAAATGGATCGATGCCTGTGGAGATTCCCGATTTCACCCGCGGACATTGGCGCGATCTGCCTTGCTACCGCCACGCGTCGGTGCGCTGATATCTATTGTCGCGCACATCCACATCTGCCGCGCCGCTGATGCTCACGGCCGGTGACTCCATATTCACGAAACTGTTTCCAACGACAACTATGCCGCTATGCACAGGCTCTGTGACGTCGCATGATGTCTCGGGCTTGACAACGATGGCCGGTGACGCACACTCGACAAAGCGGTTGTCTCTTATGGTGAGATCGCGCACCGGGCCCGATTCATACCAACTGCGCGCATCATCGCTGACAAGAACCGATGCCATCGGTATACGAAAAAATGTATTGCCGGCTATCAGCGATTTGCCGCGCGTGGTGATGAGAATGCCGCGCGTGGGAGTGCGTGCGAAATAATTGCCTGTTATCTCGACCTGCGGAGTCCACGTGATATTTTCGACGGCATGCCCGATGAGTTCTCCGGCAGGTATTCTCAGACCGTCGGCGACGATGCGGAAGCTGTAGTCGTCGATGCGGGCAAGATGGGTCACCTTGGCACAATCAACAGCCTGAAGCGTATGGCGGTCAACTATCACTATGCTGTCACCCGGTTCGAACGGAGAGAATCCGAATGTCTGCGGATGCATGAATTTAACAGTCATCCCACCAACGTTGTCGCTGTCAACGATCTGCAGATGCGTGCCGTGGATGTTTATAGGATCGTCCTGCGCGCCTTCGAAGTGTGAGTTGGCAATCCTGATCATCCCCCGGCAACCCGACATCTGCACAAAATCAGCAAAACCGGCATTGGTGCGTCCCGACGACGGATCGGGCATGCAACGGATGGAGTCGTAAGTGAGATTTTCGGAATATTGCCCCACGATGCCGAAATTGCCCATGAATTGGAAATTGATGTTCTCGAGCCTGACGTCGCGGCTGCGGTTGATGAAACCACACACTTCGTTACGCACGCCATGACGAAGCTGATAGACCTCTCCGGGTTTCACATCAGGCGCACGGTTGAATCGCAACATAACCTCGCTATCTGAGATACGGCATGCCGAATCATGCCCCCGCAACGGAGACTCGCAACGTAGCGTCACATTGCGGTCGGGATAGAAAACCTGAGCTATTGCTTCGTCTGAAAGAGTCCAGCCGTGGCCAACGAACTGAAAACGTCCATCGGGAGTGATCTCAAACTGCGACGGGGGTGTAACCCTCATGGTCACAGACACGCTGTCGCGCCCCACCACTGTAAGCTCGGGGACAGATGGATCGGCAGATGTGACCGTCAGATTTTTCAGTGTCACGTCAGAACAGCTGTCGACAACAAAAGTTGTCATCTCGCCGTGTGTGACCAACGTAGCTCCGCAACCGTCGATTGTCACGTTGCTCAATCCGCGCAACCACAAACCGATATGCTTTGTGGGATCGGGATTTTCCTCAGCTGACGCGGTGTTGGAAATGTGATAGGGACGCGTGGCGGCACTGTTGCGCGACAAGTGATAGTCCGCACGCTCCAACCGGATCGTAACGTCGCCACCCGCACGATTCGCCGAATCGACAGCCTGCCGAAGCGCCAGCGTGGCATCGCCACTGACGGCCGGCACATCGATAGTCACTCCGCTCAGTGCAGAAGTCACGGCCAACGCCATCAATACCAAGGAATATCTGATCATATGCAAAAACCGGTTGATTGGACAACTATGATGACACGTCATAAATTTGACCCAATCAAATTCATAAACCATTGACTATAAACGCAAATATAGTGATTATATTTAAGAAACTGTTTAAAATATATTTTATCTTGTCTTTGAGAGTCTTGTCAATGTATTTTTAATCATGATTCAGTC
>CANOUR010000058.1 GCA_947570265.1 uncultured Bacteroidales bacterium
ACTTCCTCTGCCGCGACTCCATCCTTGCCGCACCGCTCTGCCTCGACCTCGTGCTGCTCAGCGACGTGGCCGCCCGCGCCGGACGCTACGGCACACAGCGCTTCCTCAGCTTCTTCCTCAAGAGCCCGCAGCATGACTACACTCAGGGCGAAGTACCCGTCAACCACCTCTTCAAGCAGTACGTGATGCTCAAGAACGCACTGCGTGAAATGGGCGGCTACGAGGCCGACGAAGAGATCGATTGATCATCCGTCGACTGACAAAGTCACATATCAGAATTCACATAAATACCGGCTCGCGCACTCCGCGAGCCGGTATTTTAACACCTACACTGCATCATATGCACTCAATCGACAGCCATGCACGCCACCGCATACTCGTCATGGACGGCGCTATGGGCACATCTTTGCAGGCGCTCGACCTGACGGAAAACACATGGCGCGGCACACGCCTGGCCACACACACCACGGCGATCAAAGGCTGCTACGATGTGCTTTCACTCACCGCACCCCGGACGATCGCGCAGATCCACGCTGAATTTCTCGATGCCGGCGCAGATATAATCACCACCAACTCATTCTGCTCCGATCCCGGTCTGCTGAGCAGATATGGATTGGGTGAGCTTGCCGCCGAAATCTCCGGAGCATCGGCACGCGTGGCACGCGAAACCGTCGACCGTTGGACAGCGTCACATCCCGGCCAACACCGTTGGGTGGCAGGCAGCATCGGGCCGTCGGCCGAAACCGCTGCGCATGCCATCGAGCAATCGGGATACATCCGCGCCGATGCCCTGTTGCGCGGTGGAGCCGACATGCTGCTGGCTGAGACTCTCTACGACATACCGACCGCGTTACCACTGCTGCGAGGCGTGCGCAGAGCCATCACGGATTGCGGACGCGACATTCCTCTGATGATATCCGTCACACTGACCGACAATGGTCTGCTGCCATCAGGCCACACACCCGCCGATGCCATCGAGGCACTGTTGCCATCAAGACCATGGTCGGTGGGCATAAACTGCGGCACACATGCCGGATCACTCACCAACGGCATTGCGGCACTGCAACCATTTCCAACAATGACAAGTTGCCATCCGTCTGCCGGCACACCCGACCAATGCGGCCACTACAGCATCAGCCCCGACGAACTGGCGTCGATCATGCGCGGCATGTTAATAGACGGAATGCTTAACATCGCAGGTGGATGCTGCGGCACTACGCCCGCCCACATAAGAGCCATCGCAGCCGAAGCAAGCCAATCGCCACCAAGAAAAATCGCCCTGCACAACCGGCATTAAAAATCGCAACAAAAAAATTCGCAAGCCATTGCAAATTTAAATTTCTTTGGATATATTTGCGAAAATACACCACCTTAACTCTCATCCTCGTTATGCATCGTCACATTCTTCGTTTCATCACAGGTATCATAGTCTCGGCATCGGTTGTAGCGTCAAACGCACAACTTACCGCAACCCACTGGCTTCAGCCGGTCGACCCATATGTGCCATCCGCCGAATCTATGGTATGGGATATGTCACAGCTGCCTCATCTCGACTCTGAGATTGAAGCCTCGGTTTATTACCTCGGCGACTCGCTCATAGAGATAACCCTCCCGACCGTCCGACACACATTCATGACATCGGCCGACACGCTCAGGCGCGTGGCCACAGAGTCACGTTTCGACAACTTCATCGACTCGGTGCGACCTGTAATCGCCACACCGTTGCGCACCCATGCCTCCACATACCCGGTCACGCGCTCCGGACGCTCGTTCCACCACAACTTTTTCGTGTCGCAAGGCACAATCACCCTTTATCCCGACCTGTCGGGCACACTCATTCTCCAACCCTCCGACACCATAACCGACGTGATACTCCGCCGCACTGTCGAGCGATATGTATCAGGCACAACCCCTGCACGCCACATGCCCCTGCATGCCATCGGCGACAGCCTGCGCACATACCACAGCCGCGAGACATATGTATGGACGCGCCCCGGTGCACAATTTCCATTCGCGCTGACCGAGGTCTCACGCGACAGCTCGCTGACATCAGCACCGGTCATGCGGTCGGAGACATGGATCAGGACAGATCTTCACGATCTGCAACAGCAGCGGGTGTATGCACGGTCACTGAATACCCCTGCTGACGCCACATACAACCCTCTCGACCTCCTGCGCGACACACCGACCGCAGCCCTCAATTGCGCGGAGACTGACAATCAAAGACTGGCACACATGGCCGGCAATGCCGTGATAGAGCAATCGCCCGATGCGGTCACAGTGTCATTCCCACCCGGCACTGATTATCCGGCAGACAGTTCAACCGGAGATATAACCCTGCTGCTTACCGACATACTCGGGCGTGTATACCATTCACAGACGCTTCCGTCAACAGGCAGAGCCTCCATTGGCTTCAAGCCACCTGCCCCGGGAGAATATCTGCTGCAACTCTCCACTCCTTCATCATCAGCCACACGAAAAATAATCATTCACTGACCGATATGAAACACACTCTCCTCATCATCACATTGCTGCTGGCAGCAACATCAGCGTCAGCGCAGATCACATCGATCCAATCCGAGGGGTTGGACGGACTCATCGTCCCTCGCGGATACAGTGATCTTGTCTCCGCACCGTCGCCCGAAGCCGCAGCCGTGGCGCGCTACAACGACGTGCCCGTAAGCCATGCCACCGGAACGGCCAACATCGCCATTCCACTTGCCGAATGGTCATGTGGCGCAATCAATATGCAGATCGGTATAGCCTACCAGACCGGAGGCATACGCCGCGACGACATTCCGGGAGTGGTCGGGCAAGGTTGGTCACTCACAGGACTTGGACGTGTCAGCCGCCACATTGTCGGATATCCCGACGAGACAAATTTCTCCATACTGCATAAATTCGACAAACCCACCCTCGATTACGTCGAGAAATTGCTGTCACACAACATCGACGCATGCCGCGATAAATATTCCTACGACATACCCGGCCACTCGGGCAATTTCTTCATCGTCGGCGACAGCATTGTGCAGATGCCCCAGACCGATCTAGTGATAAAGCGTCATCAGTCAAACAGTGGTTCGACCCACGTTACATTCTCCATCATGACCACCGAAGGCACACTCTATGAGATGACCGAAACCGAAAAGTGTGACTATCTATGGGATCCAGGCCTTGTGGACACCAACAGAACGCCCATGAAAAATAGCTATAAAGGTGCCACACAGACATGGTATCTGACAAAGATCACGGCAGCAGGCACAAGCGACTATGTCACCATCAGCTATCGTAAGACCGGAGAGTGGACCAGGTCGCACATATCGCATTTGTTCGGCCACACAGTGTCGTGGAACAGCCAGATGCCTCCGGTTATAACTGATCCGACGGCTATGAACGTGATAGTACGGCCATTAGGACAATGCCATACAACCTATAAGAGTCCTCTGATCCCTGACAAGATAATATCGCGCACCGGGTCGCTCTATTTTCATTGCAAAAACTTCAACAGCTGCTCTCTCGACAGCATCACCATGCGCAACCACACCGGCCGTGACGTCCGCACCATCAAGTTCAGAAGATCAATTGATTGCCTTTCCCGAATCGAGATATATTCCGAAGGGCAGCTGATTGACAAGCAAAAATTCACCTACCATCTGGGAACAGGAGGTTCCAACCGCGATATATTCGGGTTTCACAACGGGCAGTCCGAGCCTCAACAGGGGGGTACAAGCGTTGTCAACGAAGACGGAGAGTTTTCGCAATACCGGTCGACCGACTCATATGCCGCGCAAAGATATGCGCTTCTGAGCATAAGCACCCTTTCGGGTGCCCGAACCGAATTTGAGTATGAAGGTGCTCTGACACACGATTTTAAAATTGGAGCACCCAACACTGCAATAGGCCTGCGGCTAAAATCGATCAGATCTTATGACGAAGTGGCGGCAAAAGGCCATGTGCGCAAATTTTTCTACGAAGACCCTGTGACGACTATCGAGAATGTCAACAAACTCAGCATATACGATTTTCTATCCCTGTCAGGCAGGATGCCGCTCCAACCCTCTGCCGACAACGGGGTGATCCAGGCTCCTGCCAACTTGAGCCGCACCCTGTTCGTGACCATGAATGGATCGAGCAGAGTTCCGGGTGCAGCGCTGGAAAATGCGCGTGTGCTATATAATAAAGTGACCGAAATCGCATATGAGACCGTATCCGACAACCACGATATGCAGTCTACCTACACCCCGGTCTCTCAAACTGTCTATACATACAAGACCGACCACTGCGTCCACAAGATAACCAATGCAGTCTCACAATGCGGCATTGGTGGCGGATCAGATGCATACAGGCCTGCAGACTCTAAATACCTCGGCATCCCGCCAATGGTGCCGGGAGTAACTCTCACTTCAAAACAGGCTGAAGTATACGGCAGAGTTATGAGATTCACAAAGATAGGTAACTATAATCAGGAGACATTCGGCCAGCAACCTTTGCCTGTATCTGTAGTAAGCTACCGCTATGTCAACGGCAAATTTGTACCTGCCACCACAGTGCGGTACAGTTACTCGTGCCATCACAATCCGGCGCCTCTCGACGTAGGCACTTACTGCGAGAGCATTGTTTATTCCCAGCACCATCAAGGCGCATCTTCAGAATACGGGTTAAGGAGTCATGACGATTTCGTATTCTTTGTATACGATGCCGTGGCGCCTGTCTATCTGTGCGATTCGGTGATCACTATAAACCATCGGCTCAATGGCGATGAACTGCCCCGCGTCACCGTCAACCGCTACCACACATCGGCAACGACGTCGGGAGGATTTCCGGGCATCAATGGATTCAGACTGAGCCGGTCGTTCACACAGCCGTATTGGTCGACCTACTCATGCGGAGGCGACAGCATGAGCGTTGTCCGCGCATACTCACGCAATGCCATGTCCGGCTATCTGGTTGACGCCGCTGCATTGGGGCAGCAAGATCTGCTTCATCAGGAGCGCTGGATGGCAAGTGACGGAACGCAACATGTGCAGATGAACGAATTCCGTAAAATCGGAAACTTCTATGTCATGTGGCACTCCCGGTCGGGCTTCAATTACAGTCGACCGCTGCGGCAACTCAACATCACGCGCTTCACCCCTAAGGGGCAGCCGATTTACGGCATGCTTCCCTCGGGCGTGCACTTCACCGATGCCTACGGCTACGATGGCGACTGCCTTGTGTCGAGAAGGTTAGGCCCGCTGTCATTCAGCTATGAATACATACCTCTGATCGGGTGCACTAAGATCACCGACCCTACAGGGCAGACCGCAACCTACACCTACGAAGGATCGCGGCTCGTGTCGGTGAAAAACCATCGCGGCCTGACGGTGAAAGCCTATGAATATGATCTCGAGTTCAATAATTGCGCCGAATTCTTTCCACACATACGCATCTCCACCCCTACGGCATCAGGCACCACCGTCACCGAGAACTCCTACAACTGTTTCGGCGGCCAGTGCATGTCGAAGATCATCGGCGGAGCGGGACAAGGCTCTGACCTGATGACCGTCACCGAGCATGACGGCTTCGGACGCAAGATCTTTGAGAGCGTGCCATTTGTGTTTGGCGGCTTTCCGGATTGTTCATCATATCCTTTCCTGCGGGAGATCAGGCAGATGGCCGCTGACGATCGTCAGGATCAGCGTCCGTCCACGGAGTATACCTACGACGAAGGCACGAGCGACACACCGTCGCAGATACGTCAGCCCGGCGAGGAGCACGAGGCTCACTGCCTGACAAATGAGATTCTCACCAACCTCGGCGACACAGCCGATGACTACGGCCGCATCGATCCTGCCGACATCGAGCTGCAGTGCCGGTTGTACACTCTCAAAGGGAGCAACATCCACTATCAGCATTACGCTCCCATGGGCAAATTCACTGTCAACCGCACAATTGATGCCGACGGCCACCGCACGCTCGTGTTCACCGACTGGCGCGGCAACAAATATCTCGAGCGGCGGGTGGTGGACACGCGCGATTTCCTCGACACATACTACATCCACGACGTGTGGGGACGTCTGCGCGTGGTGCTCATGCCGCAGTGGCAGGAGATACCGAGACCGTTCCAGCCAATGTTCGGCTTATCGGCCATCAGGGAGCACGCCTACGTCTACACCTACGACAACGCGGGGCGACTGACCGAGAAACGCACGCCCGACAGCGGCACTCACTATTTCCGCTACGACACATACGGGCGGATGGTGTTCTCGCAATCGCCCGTGGAGCGCGAGGCGGGCAGATGCCGGTTCTATATCTACGACGGTGGCGCACGCAATGTTGTGTCGGGTATATGCAACGACACATCCATGCCCGCGGAGGGGACTGACGCGCCGGCCTACAACGCGACGCTCGACATAAGCGGGAAATCGGTCAACATCATCGGCGACACAGGCTACGACGCCGGCACAATGGCTCTGTCAATATCGAGAGCCGATCCGCAGATACTGACCGTTGACTACTACGATACTTACGACTTCGTGCAGCTGCCGGGCATGCCTTCGTCTTTCACCATGAGAGATCCGAAATATGGGTTGCTGACCGGACGGATCGAGCGGGTACTCGAGCCTGACGACACCGACCCGTCGGTCACCGGACGAAACGCCACCAGATATCTGAGGTCGCACATGTGCTACGACGATCTCGGACGCGCCACACGGACTACTTCTGATCTGTCTTACGGCCCGACATCGGTGGTGACCACCGACTACAACCGTGTGTCGCAGCCCGTGACCGAGACATTCACCATCTTGAATCTGGACAGGTTTGAGGAGATCAACCCCAGACCGACTCACACGCTGCACTACACCTACGACCGGCTCGGGCGGCAGAAATCGGTCTCGGCCACAATCGGCGACTCCGCCGACGTGACCCTCAAGGATGTGGCATACGACGCCTACGGACGCGTGGCCTCGTCGGCGTGCGACGGCCTCGCCACCAAGTTCACTTACGACATCAGCTCGCGCGTGACCGGCGCAGCGGGGGATTTTTTCGACGACCGCATCGCCCGGTCGGCAGCCGGGGCGGTGACAGGCATACGCACCTATTTCATGTTCAGGAAGTTCGAGGGCGAGAACACCTTGTACTCCTACGACGGTGCCGGACGCCTGACAGAATCGACAACCATCATAACCAATCTGACATCGCCGAAGACCGGACAACCGAGGAACACAGCCTACACCTACGACCGAAACTCGAACGTGACGGCCGTCAGACGGCGCGGGCCGGTGATGTTCAGCTACGCCGACAACACTCCCCTGCGATGGGGCGACATCGACGACATTACCATGACCTACGACGGCAACCGGCTGAGGAAAGCTTCCGACGCCGCGACCTCGCCGCTGATCGAGTCGTCGTATGACTTCACCGACGGAGCGGACGAGAGCGTGGAATATCTCTACGACGCCGACGGCAGACTTACCGACGACCTGAACCGTGGCATATCGGTCGAATGGAACGCGACCGGACAGCCGCTGAGAATCCACCTCGCCGACGGACGGTGGATAGCATACGGATACACCGCTTCGGGAACGAAGATTTTCGAGGAGCTGCGCGAGCACGCGCCGGTGAGACAGACGCCGGAGATGGCCACGTCGGGCATGACGCCGGGAAATTTCGGCACGGAGGTCGACCCATCGCTGCTGTCACAATATCCCGTCGACACCGGCAAGGGATACCGCATTCTCGAGAACCGAGGATACTTCGGGGCGTGGGAGACCGAGGGCTACAGCCTCAGACGGATCAACCTGCCCGGGGCATACTGGGCCGACGGAAAGCTGCACGCCATGCACACCGACTGGCAGGGAAACATCCGCGGTGTGTCAACCGGCACCAAGATGAAGCAGCACAACATATTCTATCCCTACGGCATGCTCGCCGCCGACAGCCGTGAGCCGGCGATGAACCGGTATAAATACGGTGCAAAGGAGTTCGAGACTCGCGACGCCGCCAACTTCGCATACCACGGCGCCCGGCTGCTCTACCACGACCTGATGCGATTCTTCTCACCCGACCAGCTCGCGGAGGCAAACCCCGGCGTATCACCATACTCATACTGCGCAGCAGACCCAATCAACTATACCGATCCGACTGGGTTGATATGGGGAAATAAGGATGAAATGAAAATGCTTAAGGACGCTGTTTCAGAGCGCATTAATAACGTCGATAAACTTATCCGAGAAGAATCGAATCAAATGCAGATAAATTCTGATTTGAATAAACAATTAGAACTTCTAACCAATGCCTACAATGTTATATCAAAAATGGAGGATGATACGCGATATACATTCTATCTGTCCATACATGATGAGCAAGAAGGTCATAATGTTTATAAAACTGGGATCGAGCCTGATCAAAGTACATCTGTTTCAATTCAATACTCTGACATTCCTACAGCATTGCATGAGATTACGCATATTGGTCAATCATTGGATGAGAGTGTGCTAATCTTTAGTGTACAAGAACACAATTTAAATAAATTACGTGTAGCTTATGAAAATCGCCAAACAAGTCTTGAAGGACAAATACTGAACCACGCCAAACAGGAAATACAGGCATATCAAACACAGTATTCCATGGATAATAAGCTTTTCAAAGACAATTTCTACATGCCTCAAAATTCCAATATATTCTATATTGATGGAAATTTTGTAGGAGATATCCGATGTGGAGAAGCTTATCCACATATTTACGAATATTATAATCGACTAAAATGAAAAATCTCATTTTTTTAATATCAAGCACATTATGCGTACTTACAGTATTTTCGACACCCCGATTATATCATTCGAAAATATTTGAGACTTACATTGATGCCGATACCTTGTCTCGCAAGTTGATAATCTATTCATATAGTCGAAATGCGCTCAATACCCACGCTATATGTTCACTGAATCACCTTGCAGACAGTTTCTACTTGATAAATTACTCTCCAGAGGAACATGGTTTTGCGAATGTTCAAACATTCATCAAAGAGGACAGCTCGCTTAACGGACATACCCGATTCACCATAATAGCGCCAATGTTGAAAAAATGCTATCCTGTAGTACCATCCCTGAATACATATATAACCAAAAGTAATTTTGGCGAAAGCGAAATAGCAGATGGTTATTGGACAAAAATACTGTCTTCCTCTCAAGTTTTAAACGATACAATATATGGCTTCAGTTTTCTTATCCCTAAGGACTCATTCTGTAATATGATGGGGCAATCTGCGTACAAGTTTTACCTTCCTAATCCTATAATTCTGTCCAATGGCAATCTTGACGTTGTGATCAGAATGCCATATCTTTCCGACACTATGTTTCAACAATATTCCATACGTGATAATATCATAATATTGACAGATAGCATACTTCGATGGGAAAATTTGATATTTAATCGAATACCACGCCATCAATGACTGGAAAGGCTATCTGAAATTTAATAACCGCCCAAATATTTCATCCAATAAACCATTATAAAATGAAACGTATTATAATTTTCATATTTGCACTTATAATCATGTGTTTACACATAAATTCCAAGTCCCGACTGTACACCGCGGTTGGAGACTACTATGTGGAAACATATGAATCTCCAATTGATTATATTCCAGATATTGAAATAAATCCCAATGAGGATTCTCTTTGTATGGCCATTGTTGGGCCTTACTTTAACCAATACAAAGCATATTGTTCGATGAAACATATATCTGACAGTTTTTATATGATCAACTCCAATCCCAAAATGTCACAGTTTGCAGATATGAAGATAAATGTCTACCGCGATTCAACACTAGACAGGCGAGTCCGTGTGACCTTGATGACAAAACATTCATTTTCTGAACATAACTCTCCTGTTACAATGTTTGACAATACTGTTCATTTAGGTGGCCACTGTGACTTAGTTTATGCAACCAATGGAATCTGCGTTTGGGAATATTATCCTGAGAACGAAGGATGTTCCAACAAAACATCCTACTTTAACATAGATTTCTCCCCAAAATACTGGCAGGTCATGAATAATCAGCTACTTGATAAGCTAATGGGCATGGATTATCATGACTACAGACTGTCTATCAAATACGACTCATCATTCTATACTCACCAAAATAGCATTGTTATCGAATTACCGAATTTTTCTACTGAGATATTTAATCTATATTATATCCCCAACGAGATCATCATACTCACCGACAACAAACTCGTGTGGAACGGCATAACATACCGCAGATCGCGATTCAATAGCTTCAAGGAGAAACAGCAGAATATCGACTCGCTAAAACCTTGGCCGTGGATGTGGAGATCGAGACCCAACAATTGCTATTAATCTCAGCTCAACCAATCCAAAACATGATACAGCATTTCAGAATACTATTTATGTCCGCAGCATCATTTATGAATAGTGTTGCGAATGGTGTATCTGTTACAGAAAACTATTCTGACTACAACAGGCTAGCGACCACCGACTACAACCGTGTGTCGCAGCCCGTGACCGAGACATTCACCATCTTGAATCTGGACAGGTTTGAGGAGATCAACCCCAGACCGACTCACACGCTGCACTACACCTACGACCGGCTCGGGCGGCAGAAATCGGTCTCGGCCACAATCGGCGACTCCGCCGACGTGACCCTCAAGGATGTGGCATACGACGCCTACGGACGCGTGGCCTCGTCGGCGTGCGACGGCCTCGCCACCAAGTTCACTTACGACATCAGCTCGCGCGTGACCGGCGCAGCGGGGGATTTTTTCGACGACCGCATCGCCCGGTCGGCAGCCGGGGCGGTGACAGGCATACGCACCTATTTCATGTTCAGGAAGTTCGAGGGCGAGAACACCTTGTACTCCTACGACGGTGCCGGACGCCTGACAGAATCGACAACCATCATAACCAATCTGACATCGCCGAAGACCGGACAACCGAGGAACACAGCCTACACCTACGACCGAAACTCGAACGTGACGGCCGTCAGACGGCGCGGGCCGGTGATGTTCAGCTACGCCGACAACACTCCCCTGCGATGGGGCGACATCGACGACATTACCATGACCTACGACGGCAACCGGCTGAGGAAAGCTTCCGACGCCGCGACCTCGCCGCTGATCGAGTCGTCGTATGACTTCACCGACGGAGCGGACGAGAGCGTGGAATATCTCTACGACGCCGACGGCAGACTTACCGACGACCTGAACCGTGGCATATCGGTCGAATGGAACGCGACCGGACAGCCGCTGAGAATCCACCTCGCCGACGGACGGTGGATAGCATACGGATACACCGCTTCGGGAACGAAGATTTTCGAGGAGCTGCGCGAGCACGCGCCGGTGAGACAGACGCCGGAGATGGCCACGTCGGGCATGACGCCGGGAAATTTCGGCACGGAGGTCGACCCATCGCTGCTGTCACAATATCCCGTCGACACCGGCAAGGGATACCGCATTCTCGAGAACCGAGGATACTTCGGGGCGTGGGAGACCGAGGGCTACAGCCTCAGACGGATCAACCTGCCCGGGGCATACTGGGCCGACGGAAAGCTGCACGCCATGCACACCGACTGGCAGGGAAACATCCGCGGTGTGTCAACCGGCACCAAGATGAAGCAGCACAACATATTCTATCCCTACGGCATGCTCGCCGCCGACAGCCGTGAGCCGGCGATGAACCGGTATAAATACGGCGCAAAGGAGTTCGAGACCCGCGACGCCGCCAACTTCGCATACCACGGCGCCCGGCTGCTGTACCACGACCTGATGCGATTCTTCTCCCCCGACAAGCTCGCGGAGGCAAACCCCGGCGTATCGCCATACTCATACTGCGCCGCAGACCCGATCAACGCGATTGACCAGGATGGCAACATTGTTATATATCTTAATGGTTTTGTTGGTTTTGGTTCGCCTCCCGGTGGCGCTCAATATTGGGGAGGCGAGAATTCGGGATTTGTTATAGGTGCAGCGAAATTTTTCAATGACTATAGTCGTCCTATGTTTATTGACCTCGAGCATCTAAACCGTACGCCATGGATTAACTCTCATGACCTTGATTTCCAACTTAACTTATCTCTTGCTGACTTCTCTCCAAATATCAGATATAAACGGGGACAAGATTATGCAAGACAACACATCAATGAATTGAAAAAGAATCTCAAAGAAAACGAAACTGTAAAAATAGTATCCCACAGCATGGGGGCAGCAAGTGCCGAAGGCTATGCTTCTGTTCTTATCGAGAATGGCATCGCAGTCTCTGATATTGTGCATATAAATGCATATCAGAGGGGCAGTATCTCAACGGTCGATTCTGACCAAACAAGAACCATAGACTACCACAACCCCGATGATCCTGTGATCAAAAATACTTCATGGATCGGCGGATCACATAAAGGTCCGATTAAAAATGCGGACTTTGATTTCTGCGATCCGTCCGGGATCAAGGACCCCAAGGCTGTCCATGCCTCACCAATCTATAGCGGCCGAAGGTTTTGGATGCGTCTGAAAGAATTACTTGAATCAAAAACAGAAAATCATTCAAAATGAACAGAATCAAACGACGCATAACGATACGGTGGATAATCGTCTTATTTATCCTACTGATATGTTTCTCCAGTATTATCGGAGCAATTTTTTGTGGTTGGATTTACGAAGTAAATCCCGTTTATGAACTGCCTGCATCCCTTTCCTCAATATTTGAACCTATCGCAGGATGCGTTACATTGATTATTTGGGCAATATCACCTTTTTATGCAGCCAACCAAATCTTTGGATTCGTTCGCATCTTTCCTAAAAACAAGACTTTCTCTGAACTTTTGT
>CANOUR010000059.1 GCA_947570265.1 uncultured Bacteroidales bacterium
AGAAGGAGCGTAGCGAGCTACGTGACTGATGAACGGTGGAAAAAGCACCGTAATGGGACTCAAGATTAATGCGAAATGCATGAATGTAATCTTCAATACTTCATTTTTTAGTGTGTTAAATCCAGACAGGCTCTTAAAAGATAAAAAGGAGCAACTCGCGCTGCTCCTTTTTATGAGTTTCCAATAGGTACAATTTCTAAGGTAAAAAAGATTGTTGATGTTTGTGCTGCAAAGGTAGGGGTGATCGCTCGTCTGACCAAATTAAATTGTATGTTATCCAACACTGTTTTCGGTCAGCCCTGCATCTGTCATGATGTAAATGTCTGTAGATTTGAGGGCTTACGGTGTTAGAAATGGTGTAGGGTAAGGCTGTTGCCATCATATATTCCATAGCTGAACCGCGTAATCCAGTCGCCTAACACCACCATTCTCGCCCCACCGGGAAGTCTTTCGTCTGCCGTGCGGTGGACATGTCCGAACACAAACCAGTCGATTTTTCCGGGATGATGCTGTTCGTAATCTGTGGCAAAATCGCGTAGAGGTCTTATCACCGAAGTGTCGTCAGCTGCTGCATCCGCGAGATACCCGCCGCGCCGGCGGCTGTGCGACGACCATCCGTGGGCAAGCCCTATAGTCCATCTGGGATGCACCGCTCCATAGAGTGCCTGTGCCAGAGGATTGCGGAACAATCTGCGCAGCAGTCTGAAACTCCATGGCAGATGGCCTACACCATCGCCATGTTCCATGAAAAACGTATGGTTGCCGATCTTTTCAATCAGCTCGCCGTCAACGACCCTCATTCCTATCTCATCAGGGAGATAGTCATTGATCCATATGTCATGGTTTCCCTTCAGCCAGGTTATCGCCACTCCCGAGTCGGCAAGGCGCGCCAAAGCACCCAGAAAGCGGGTGTGGCCGCGTGGCACCACCGTGCGGTATTCCCACCAGTAGTCCATCACGTCGCCAAGCAGATACAGCCTTGCCGCGTCACGGCTCACCACCTCATCGAGCCATCTGACCACTCGGCGCTCATGCTCATGTGGATCAGCTATGTAGCTCGCCCCGAGGTGTATGTCTGATATGAAATATGTCAGGCTGCGGTCTCTCACACTCTCACAGATATCCCAGATCCAGTTTGGCCTCCTCGCTCATCATGTCAATGTTCCAGATAGGTTCAAAGACAATGTTGATCTCCACGCTCTTTATTCCCTCGATGCTCTCGAGTTTCATGCGTGCGTCCTCAACTATGAAATCGGCTGCCGGACAGTTCGGTGCCGTGAGCGTCATATCTATGTGCAGATTGGCCTCGTCGTCTATATCGATCTTGTATATCAGACCTAAACTATAGACGTCGACAGGCATCTCAGGGTCGAATACGGTGCGGAGCATCTCCACAACTTTTTCCTCAAGGGCAAGTTTTTCGTCAGTTGTCATAATGCAAATCAGGTTCAGTTGTCAATCCGGTGTCGTTCTTTGATTTGAAATAGCGGCGGGTCTCTTTTCTCACATGTCCGCTGAGCCTCAGCAGAGTGAACATCGTGGGAAACACCATCAGGGCATAGAAAAGATCACACATGCTCACTGCCGCCGACACCGGTATCACGGCAAATACCACCAGCGTGGCGATGAACACATATGTATAGATGCGCGACAATCGTTCTCCCACAAGATACGAGGCACACCGTGTCCCGTAGAACGAATAGCTGAACATCGACGATATCGCGAAGCAGGCCACTATCACCATCAGCATATACTGGCCACCCGGTATTTGCGAACCGAACGCGTCCATCGCTATCGACAGCCCTTTCACTCCGTCTACGGCGTTCAGATCCACCCCTATTAGTATCGCCAGAGCCGTAAGCGTGCACACGAATCCCGAGTCGATCGCCGGGCCAAGCATCGCTATCAGACCCTCCTTCACCGGTTCGTCGTTGCGCGATGCCCCATGCATGATAGTCGCAGTGCCTACTCCGGCATCGTTCACGAATGCCGCACGCCGTGCGCCTATTATGGCCACCCCGGCGAGCGCGCCCCAGCCGGCTTTCAGGTTGAATGCCTCGCGGAATATCGAGGCTATCACACCCGGCACGGCCGTTATGTTGATCACTATGATCCATGCCACCATCAGAAAGTAGGCGCCCACCATGAACGGTACAAGCCATGTCGCCACACGCGCTATGCGCCGTATGCCTCCCAGAACCACCATCGACACCACTCCGGCGATCGCCAGACCCGTGAAGAAGCGCATGCGCGTCGTCGCTCCCTCCGGACTGATCACCGATGTCACGGCCTCGGTGAGCTGGTTGGCGTTCATTATGCACAATGTGCCGAACATTCCCGCCACAGCGAACGACACGGCCAGCCAGTGCCAGCGGCGTCCCAATGCCTGGTCTATGATATGCATCGTCCCTCCGGCGCTCTCGCCGGTGTCGGTTGTCCCACGGTACTTTATGGCAAGCACGCCCTCGTGATATTTGGTGCACATGCCCAACAGGGCACTCACCCACATCCAGAATATGGCTCCCGGGCCGCCCATCACAAGCGCTATGGCCACTCCGGCGATGTTTCCCATCCCCACTGTGGCCGACACCACTCCTGCAAGAGCCTGCGCCGAACTGATCTGGCCTTTGTCACTGTCCGATTTGCCGCGGCGCAGCTCTGCGACCGCGTGCGGCAATCGTCGGAGCGACACCGCGCCCGAGAATAGAAATAGAAATATTCCGCCTCCGATCAAGACGAGAAACATCGGGTAGCCGCATATCATATCGGCCACACGTTGTAAAATATTAGCCGCGTCATCAAGCATCCCGCAAAGATACAAATAGAATCAATAAAAATACTTATATTTGCGCGAAATGAGACGGATGATCAAATATGCCATGATATTGCTGACGCTGATCGCTGCTGCGGCTGTGACCTCATGCGGCACATCGGGCAAGATGACCGCGCGCGCCACACATCATTCAGGCAAGGGACACAAGCCGCAAAAGCCCAATTTCGACATTAAAATCGACCCGATGCTTCCGGCCGACACACGATCCCTGCTTGCCGAAGCAAGCACATGGCTCGGAGTGCCGTATGCATGGGGTGGAAACGACCGCAGCGGTGTCGACTGCTCCGGCTTTGTCACACAGGTGTTTAAAAACGCTCTTGACATCAAATTGCCGCGGACATCGGCTTCGCAGAGCGAATATTGCATGGACATCGACCGGCTCAAGCTTCAGCCGGGCGACCTGCTCTTCTTCGACACCACCGGCAGCCGTGAGGGGCGTGTATCACACGTCGGCCTATATATAGGCGATGGCAACATGATTCATGCGTCGACCTCTAAAGGCGTCACTGTCAGTGCTGTCGATGGCGTATATTTCGGCAGCCGGCTTATGAAGACCGGACGCGTGGCATCGCTCCACTCCCGCATGACGGCGCAATCATCCGCGTCGCCGGCATCAACCGCCCCCGAAGCACCTCGTCCCGCCACCAATACCGTCTCCGTGCCCGCTGTCGGCAAAAGCAGTGCCGTCTCTACCCCTGTTACCGACAATATCGACGCACGCACTCTGGTGCTTGACATGCTCGTCGAGCAGAAACTCGACTCAATCTATTCGCATTGAAATGAAAGAGACTCTTGACCGTTCGGTTGCTCCGCAGATATTTCCCATGTGCCATCTGCAAATGCCGGGCATCCGTTCTATGATACTCGACAACGGCATCACACTCAATATCTTTGACCGCGGTGAGGATGAAGTTAACCGGCTCACGGTGATGATCGACGGTGGTCAGGCCGAATGTGCTGCACCCGGATTGCCCGAACTCGCTGCCTCGGCTCGGCTCGACGGCACATCAGGCATGACCGGCGAAAAGATAGCCGCTCTGCTCGACTACAACGGATCTTGGGCACGTTGCGCAGCCTCGGTTCATCATCAGACACTCACATTCCACTCGCTCAACTCGAGAATGGAACACGTGCTCCCCGTGATGGTGGAACTTGCGGCATCTCCCGTATTCCCCGAACACTCCACCGAGGTGGCGCGGGAAAAAGCTGCCCGCAAGCTCGCTACAGAAATGCAGCGCGTGTCGTGGCATGCATCGCAGGCCATCAACCGTCTGGCAATGGGTAGCGAATGTGCTGCCGCCCGCGAGATCACTGTCGACGCCCTGCGTTCGATCGATGTCAACGATCTGCGTATCTGGCACAATGACACTTTTGCCGCCCGACGGGTGAACCTCTATCTTGCCGGCCGCATCACGCCGCATATCGAAAATATGGTGGCGCGTGCATTCGGCAGCATCAGCGCTCCCGGAGAAGGCATCGGCCGTGTGGCGTTGGATTTCCAGCCCGATCCTGACAGGCGCACTGTCAAAATCGAACGCCCCGGATCATTGCAGACAGCCATCAGGTGCGCCATACCCACCATAGGCCGGACGCATGCCGATTACGTGAGATTACGTCTGGCTGTGATGGCTCTCGGAGGCTATTTCGGTAGCCGTCTTATGCTGAACATCAGGGAAGACAAGGGGTATACCTATGGCATAGGTGCCGGATTGGTCGGCTACCCCGAAGGCGGATTCATCTCCATCGACACCGAATGCGACAATAGCTATACACCCGCTGTGCTCGACGAGATCCATGCCGAGATCAGGCGCATGAAAGATCCGGCGTCATATACCGGCACCGAACTCGAGCGTCTGAGATCATACCTCACCACATCACTCGCATCGCAGCTCGACTCTCCTTTCGCTGTAATGGACTACTACATTCTGCAGCGCTCAGCCGATACTCAGCCGGATTATTTCGATGCCCAGCAGAAAACACTCGCCGAAATGACGCCCGAAAGCCTCGCTGACACGGCTGTCCGTTATTTCAACGAGGATATGCTGTACACGGCTTTGGCCGGCGATTGACGCAGGTTGTTACTGCGGTTTACGGTATTTATCGGGATCAGCGTCCTCGAGTATACTCAGATACGATGCGTAGCGGCTTTGGGCTATGCGGCACTCCTCGAGTGCCTCGCGAACAGCGCATCCCGGCTCATGCGTGTGGGTGCAGTTGCTGTAGCGGCATCTGGCTCCCGTGCTGAATATCTCGGGAAAATAATGTGCCACCTCGTGCTGATCAAAATCGATTGTGCCGAAGCCTTTCACTCCCGGCGTGTCGATTATGTAGCCTCCATGTTCGCCCGGCAGTGCGAACATCTCACTGAATGTGGTCGTGTGCATGCCAGTGTCGTGGGTCATGGAGATTTCTCCGGTGCGCAACCCAAGCCCGGGAATCAGATCATTGATGAGCGTGGACTTGCCTACTCCCGAATTGCCCGACAGCAGCGAAATTTTTCCATCGAGCAATGTTCGCAGTTTGTCGACACCCTCTCCTGTTGCGGCAGAAAGCGCCACCACCGTATAGCCTATCGATCTGTAGAGATAGCTTATGGCGTCGAGCAACTCGCGGTCATCGTTGTCGTCCAGCAGGTCAGTCTTGTTGATGACGATCACAGCCGGCACGCCATAAGCTTCCGCTGTGGCCAGAAAACGGTCTATGAACGTTGTTGAGGTTGCCGGATGGCACAGCGAGGCCACGAGCACAGCCTGATCGATGTTGGCAGCTATGATATGCGCCTCTTTCGATAGGTTGCTCGCCCGGCGGATTATGTAGTTGCGCCGAGGCTCTATTGCGGTTATATAGGCTGCGTCAGCCGCAGAGGCATCTACGGTCACGCGGTCGCCCACTGCAACGGGATTGGTCGTACGTATGCCCTTGAGACGAAATTTGCCTTTTATCCGGCAGTTCACCGATTTCCCGTCATCAAGAAGCACCTGATAGCTGCTTCCCGTGTTGCGGATCACAAGTCCTTGTTCACCCATCGCCACTTACTGGAATACGGCAAACATCTTTGTCACCAGTTCCTGGGCTTTAGGCTGAAACTCCTGCCAGCGGCGAGCGTTCTCCTCGTCAAGAGGTGCGTGGTTGAGATGCTCTCCGAGTGTCTGGAAATTCTCTGATGCGTCCATTATCTCATCGTCGGTGCACGACTCGAATGCCTCGGCAAGTTTCTTGGCGTCGCCTTTCTTTTTCAGCTCAAGCAGATTGTCGAATCGGGCGTTGATTATTTCGGCAGCTGCTTCGCATTGTTTGATCATGGTTGCGTAGTCGTCCTGAGACAATTCGTCGCCATTGATCACCTTCTCCGACAATGCATTTGCCGTTTTTGAGTCGTAGCCGTCATTCGATGAGCAAGATACACACACTGCGAGCGATAAAATTCGGGTTGTTTTCATAAGTAGCGCAAAATTACAAATTTTTGCGACACCGCAATTCCCGCAGCTACTTCTTTTCGAGAACTAATGTGGCGCTGTTCCATGCTGCTGCGGCATCGATCACTTTCAGCATGTCAGTCCAGTGTTCAGCCGCGAGACGAGGCTCTTTATAGCGCTTGGTGATCGTGATTGTAACTTTATCATCCTCGATCCCGGATTCAACTGTAAAGTCTCCGCCCGTGACGCTGACATTGCGGTTTAGCAAGGCAAGCGATTTACGGTCGACACGGTAGCCGTCTGGCACAGAAAGGGTTATTTTTGTGATGTATTCGCGACGTGTGCGGAAATACACATCGTCTGTTCGTTCTCGATCCGATGTCAGTGGCTCGATTTGCGAGTTCAGCAATCGCCCTATGGATACAATCAGGTTTCTGCCTGCTTTCTTTATGCAATTGTCGAGCGTATATTCAAGAGTGTAGCAGAGCAGAGGATTGTCAGGATCGATGCCGATGTCGGTTACATGTCCATCGGTGAATTTCGCAGCTGCATCACCGTGATATTCACGTATCTCATCTTTGAACATATCGAGCTGTTCTTTGCGCTGATCAGGATATTTGGCCTCTCGGTCTGCAGCCTCTTTCTTGCTGATTTTTATTTGTGGACAGACGCCGTGGCGGTTGAGCCACGAAGTGTAGCCTCGGTCGATGTCTTCCCACGATATCAGATGTGCCGCCGATTGCTTGGTCGCACCTCCGTATGTTTCATTGCGATGAATATCAAGCGACATACTTTCGCCTATTGACGCCTCGACTTCAGTCAGATTGCGGTTCACATCAAGCGGACAATTAGGCATCTCAAAAAATTCTTCTCGGTTGTGTTTGCGAAGTTTCTTTTTCTTCCACATAGT
This sequence comes from uncultured Bacteroidales bacterium, assembly GCA_947570265.1. Lineage (GTDB taxonomy): Bacteria > Bacteroidota > Bacteroidia > Bacteroidales > Muribaculaceae > CAG-1031. The sequence continues at coordinate 7,160 of CANOUR010000059.1, forward strand.
CGCTTTGCGTCCTTGAATCGCTGGATTGATGTCTCCGGGCGCGATGATAAACGGATTACCGAACGGCGGTATGTAGTAGCGCGTGCTGTCATCAGCGAGACGAAATACATATATGTTGTTGCTGAAATCAATTAATTGGTCGAGTGGTTCATATCTGTCTGTCGACGATAATGCCATGTCAACATTGATATTCAACGCCATTGCGAAGCTTTGGTAGATCTGAGCGAAATCATAGCATTTCAAATTATAACGGTTGCCTAAAAACGCATACACAAGATAGTTGTAAATATAATCTGCTGCTTGTCGTTGTGTTATAGTCCCTTTCTTTATCTGCTTGGCGAGTGTTTTGACGATCTTTCGCTCATCGCGGTATGCTCCGAAAATGGCAGGATGATATCCAGCTCCTTTCTCGATCCAGTTGTCATCTTTATCCCATCTGTCGGATATTATAACATCTGCATCGGGATTACGTTGCAACCCATCCTTTTTTGCGCTTTTTGGTGTGGTTGTCTCGGTGTTGCGTCGGTTGTAGATATGTAGCGCTATCTGCGGAGTCTGCTGTTTCGAGTTATACCATAGGCGTGGTTCATGTGAATCGATGTCATTGAGTTCGAGTGTAAGTACATAGTTGTTGTCTTCGTCTCGATCCACATTGAAGTCGGGAGCATCGTTTAGTGTACGGTATTGTGTGGTGAGATTGTCATCGATCACACACTTTATCTGATAGTTGAGTATCGGTGCGCTTTCCCTCAGTTTGAATACCACAGGATCGGGATGTGTATTCTGCAACTTGGTCTCGGTAAAGAAAAATAGGTCGATGTCGTCGCCGATCTCGAGACCCGGTACGGCAAGCTTGCGGCTTTTTTTATTACCGTCTTTACCTTCCACTACATCGATAAATTCAGATGTGTCGATGTCGACTATGTGTCCATCTGGCTTGATCAGGCGCACACCCATAGTATGGCGTGATTTTTCATAACTCTTGTAGCTTCGTTCTCTATGATCGGTATCGAAATCGAATTCAGAATACTTCTCAAGAGCTGCCATATCATTGATGTGTATAAGCATGCGTAGCAGGTGCCCGAACTCCACTCGTGCCCTTCGCGACACCATAGGCAATCCCATGATCCCGACACCAACACCCATACCTGTTTTTTTGCGTGCTTCGACGCTTTCATAGACTGACTTTATCACGGCCGATTCACCAGCATATTTTGATGGAATATCTTTGACTGCGAATGACGGCAGATCGGTTGCAAACACTTCGGAGCGCACTGTGTCAGCAAATGCACGGTATTTGGCTGAGTCATCGGCATGCGTGATAAGTGTGCACAAAAGTACGGCAATAAAGGCGAGGATCGTTTGTTTCATGGAATAGTGTTTGTTAAAGTTGAAACTCAACGTATTTCTATTTGACGGTTGCATGCATCATTCCAGCGGGCAAGGGCATCGTTCCATGCCGGGATATCTGAGACAGGTATGTCGCAGGCACGCAATTCGATCGTTTTTGTCATTGACAAGCGATGTCCTGAGTGTGTGAACGAACAAGTCAGGGTTGCCCAGGGGAGCTCTGATCTGTAGTTTTCAGGCATCGTCACTCTTGATCCATCAGGAACGATTACTTCCGAAATTCGTGTCACAGATCCGCTTAACGGTATGTGAAAATCATCGCGGCGGTTATCTGTATCGATGCGATCTGCATATCTTCCGGATGAAGAGTTTAGATCGAGGTATATCACACCGTCAAATTCGGTTACGGCGGCATCATTGATCAGTGGGGCGCTCACTGTGATTATGCCCGGACACATCATGTCGAGCTTTATGCTGTCAGTCGGGATATATGCGCGTGTGGATGGCACAAGGCTTTTTGCAAGTATTTCGTTTCGATGGCGTCCTGGAATATCAGATATGGCTGAAGCATACAGTTGTCCCATATCTTCGGTTGCCCTACGGGTTACCGTTCCGGACAGCACGTTGTTGTCAAGTTTATAAGAATATGTGGCAATATCCTCTGAAACGCTCGGCGATTCGGTCGGGATGTCGATCATACGGTAGCTTTCGCCTATTATCATCATGGCGTCCTTGCCACGTAGCCATGCTGGTATATGTCTTGCAGAGATATGTTCTTGAGTAGGATCAAGTATCAGATATGACTCTCCGTCTGGAACCACGCATACCGCGTGGTTGGTCGATGCGAGCGATGGATTCTCGGATATGCGCCATGGTATGTCGTCTGTGCCTGTTATGGCGAAATAAGCCTCTATACCGGCCCGGTTGAGCAGGGTGGTAAGAAGCATTGACATGCTTTTACAGTCGCCGTAGCGTTTGCGCAGAGTCTCGGCAGGAGTGTCAGGCCTGAATGCCGCCTCTCCTTCTTCATATGCTACATAGCGGATATTGTGCTGTACGAATGAATATAGCCTGTTTATGATTTCATAGCGCTCCGATGATCCATTGATGATAGGTACGTCGCTAAGTGTGGTGTCGACATCAAGTAGTTTTCTGTGGTATCGGTAAAGAGAGTCCGTGTCAGGAAAGAATCCTTTTACAGAAATATGGAGTCTTGAACGGAGTGGTGGAGGCGCTGACGGATCGTCAGGCATTTCATGTAACCCGGTTATTGTGTATGTGATCACGCGTGAACCATCAATTGCCGTATGGTCGTTACGGACGATACCTTCGATCGGAAAGTTTTCGTCAGATATCGTGATGCCAGATAATGATTCGGGAATCCGTAATGTTATGGTGGCGTTGTTTATCGGATATTCTTCTTCCGGAAAGATACCTGTGAAATGTGCTGCATCCGTGAATGTGCGTCGGAACTCGGCCTTCCCTTTCTTGCCTTTGCCATTCAGATGAAGGTTGAAAAAACACACCTTGCTGTCGTCATGAAAAACTGATGGAGCGTTAGCATCACGATATTGCATTTTCCCTCCTGTGGCTTTGTCGAGGCGAATCTTGTCGTGATAGAAAATATGTGGTGTCACAGTAGCGGAATGCTTTGTGGCGATATATTCGTTCTTCATTACGTGGCTCACGGTCACCCCGGTTTTGCCGGCTATGAACGTGTACTCATTGTTTGCACTGTTTATCACAACGTTGTCCTCTGCCTGTCGAGCTTGCAGATGGCAGAATAATGTTATTATGATGTACAAAATGAGTGTACGTCGTCTCATGGCAGTGTGAAGTGATGTTTGTGCAAATATAGTGTAATGTGTTTTCCCAAACCGTGATTTAGATCACGCGGTTGATCATTTCCGCATTTTTGCACGCAGGCGCGCGAAATGTTCGCGTGTTATTCCCAAATATGAGGCAATTGCGGTCTTAGACATCGAAATGTCAAGATCAGGGCAACGGTCGAGCAGTTCATTATATCGTGTCTCGGGTGATTCGCATCGCTGCGATGCCGCGCGCATCAATAGTCCGTAGGCTATGGCGTAAAATAATTTTTCGCGTGTGTCGTAAGGCATTGAGGCCTTCATGTGTTCATAGAGCGATTGGGTGTCGATGACAAGAACTTCTGTCTGGCATAGAGCTGTAATGTCGAAAACCGATCGTCCTTCTGGCGAGGTAATGAGAGCTGCAGCCAGGTCTCCTGCCAATGCAACGGAAAAAATCTGAGTGTTACCTTTGTAATCAGAACGCGAGAATGCGAATGCGCCGCGTTTGACCACTCCTATTTTAGTAACCCGATTGCCATTGTGTATGAAACATTCCCCTTTGGAATAGCTATATGGCCGACCTTCCCGGCGGATGAACTCCGTAAGTTGTGAAACATCGAATATATCATATGTTTTCAGATCAGCCATGTTTCATCGATAAGATGGTTGGCCGTGTGTTTTGCGGCGCTTTCTGTCGGCATAATATTTTTCAAAATCATCGATGGTTACTGCCATAGCGCCGTCTTCGGCTAAATAGCGGGCAATTATGTTGGCGATGCGCACATATCCGCGGCCGTTCACATAGCCGTCTCGCATTGAGTTGGTGGCATTGGCCTTCAGTTCGGAATATATGTCGATATATGTCAGCGATCTGTCATTTGCCACCATTTCCTGCATGACGGCATTGTAGGTGTTGACTGATGATCCATTGCCGGTGTCGATCAGAGATATCAGATAGATTCGTGTGCGTGGAGCTATATGTTTTATATAGTCTACAAGCTCTAAATAGTCAGCCATGTAGTCAGCAGCCGGCATTTCCGATTGCATCTCCGCCTCTCCACAGTATATTAATATTTTGGACGGTGATTTTTGTCTCAGCGTGTCGGTTGTAAGTGATGCTTTTATAATATCTTTAGCGCCGTCGACACCGCATAGACTTATGCCATCGTGTCCATATCCGTTTGAGCGTTTCTTTATCTGCGGCAACCTCAATAGCTCATGCCATTCGCCTCCTTCAACCATTTCGTCGCCTACGAATAATATATCATTCTCATTCACTGGCAACAATGAGAACTGGCTTATGCGGCTCGGGTTGGAAATGGTTGTAATGTCGGGATGATATGCCCCGTCAGAATATGAGCATGAGCCGTTCACAAGTCCTTTGATCTGATCACACCACGCCCTGTAGGCGATTCCTGACGGATGTAATCCATCGGGAGACCAGGATTCATCCGGATTTTCTCCGATGGTCACGCGCACCCCCGACATTGTATTTGTCAAGTCAATAAATGTAGCACCCGTTTCAGAGCAGATGTCGCGCAGCAGTGGCAAAGTACGCTCGATTTTGTGCCAGACATCATCCTTTGATCGCGGTAAGATGCTTTGAACGACAATTTCAGTTGTCGGAGACAATGCGCGTATCCGTTCGATGAGTGTACGCACGTCATTGGCCACATCTCGTGGCGATCGCCCCGCAGCAAGATCGTTTGTACCGATTCCGATGAAAACTCTGGCAGGCTTTGAATCAAGAAGACACTCCACCTCATTGATGAACTCACTGACATACGCACCCGAATTTCCGCGATTGACAACATGAGGA
>CANOUR010000060.1 GCA_947570265.1 uncultured Bacteroidales bacterium
TTGACGATGATGTTGAGCTCCTGGAAGTTGCCGATGGCGCGGCGGCGGCCGATATCCTCGAGGGTGAGGATCTTTTTGGTGCGCAGACCAAGCTCGCGCTGCAGCTGCTCGCGCTTGTTGGCGATCTCTCTCGCCTCCTGCTCGGTGTCCATCACATTGAATGTGTCGCCTGCGGTCGGAGCGCCGTTCAAGCCAAGTATCAGGGCTGGCTCGGCGGGGCCGGCCTCTTTTATGCGCTGGTTGCGCTCGTTGAACATGGCCTTGATCTTGCCGAAGTGTGTTCCGGCCAGAATCGTGTCACCGACATGCAGTGTGCCGTTCTGCACAAGCACTGTGGCCACATAGCCTCGGCCCTTGTCGAGCGACGACTCGATGATCGAGCCTGTGGCCTTGCGGTCGGGGTTGGCTTTCAGATCGAGCATCTCGGCCTCGAGAAGCACCTTCTCCATCAGTTCGTCAACTCCCGTGCCTTTCTTTGCCGAGATATCCTGCGACTGGTATTTGCCGCCCCATTCCTCCACCAGATAGTTCATCTGGGCAAGCTCTTCCTTGATCTTGTCGGGGTTGGCCGCCGGTTTGTCGATCTTGTTGATCGCAAACACGATGGGCACACCGGCCGCCGAAGCGTGGTTGATAGCCTCGATGGTCTGGGGCATCACGTTGTCGTCGGCTGCCACGATGATGATACAGAGGTCGGTCACTTTCGCACCGCGGGCACGCATGGCCGTGAACGCCTCGTGACCCGGTGTGTCGAGGAATGTGATGTGGCGTCCGTCGGCGAGTGTGACATTGTATGCTCCGATATGCTGTGTGATGCCGCCGGCTTCGCCCGCGATCACATTGGCGTTGCGTATATAGTCGAGCAGCGACGTTTTGCCGTGGTCGACATGACCCATCACGGTCACGATCGGCGGACGGCTCTGCAGCTGGTCGTCAGTGTCTTCCTCTACGTGGATTGCCTCAACTACCTCGGCTGACACATATTCGGTCTTGAATCCGAACTCTTCGGCCACGATGTTGATCGTCTCAGCGTCGAGGCGCTGGTTGATCGACACCATCACGCCGAGGTTCATACAGGTGGCGATGACGTTGTTGACCGGCACATCCATCATCGATGCGAGATCGTTGGCGGTGACAAACTCCGTCAGCTGCAGGGTCTTCGATTCAGCGGCCTCGCGGCGTGCCTCCTCGCGCTCGCGCGATGCGTTGGCCTCGCGTTTCTCCTTGCGCCATTTAGCGCCTTTCTTCAGCGATTTGTCTTTGCTTGTCAGGCGGGCGAGCGTCTCCTTGATCTGCTTCTGCACATCCTCGTCATTCACTTCGGTGTGTGCCGGAGCAGCACCTTTGCGGCGGTTGTTGTCCTTGCCGCGGTTGCGGTCGCGGTTGCCACCGGCATTGCGGTCCGACGGATTGGCCTGACGCTGTCCGTTGGCCGGCGGATTCTGGCCGACAGTCTTCTCGATGTCCACCTTCTGTCCTCCGATACGGCGGCGCTTCTTGCGGTCGCCAGATGCGCCGCCCCCGGCCTGTGTGCCACGTGCGGCAGCTATGCGGTCGGCACGCTTTTCCTCTTTCGATTTCTTCTTGGGGCGCGTCGACTGGTTGATTGTCGACAGGTCGATCTTGCCGACAACATTGAGCTGCAGCGACGGGCGTGGAGTGCCGAGAGTGAACACTTCGTCGGTGTTCGCCGGCTTAGCCTCAGGCTGCGGTTCTTCGGCTTTGACGGCTGTCTGGGTGGCAGCTTCGGCTTCGGCCTTTGCTTTAGCCTCGGCTTCTGCTTTAGCCTTGGCGGCCGCTTCCGCGGCTGCGCGAGCCTCGGCCTCGGCTTTGGCCTTGGCGGCTGCTTCTGCGGCTGCGCGAGCTTCGGCTTCGGCCTTTGCTTTAGCCTCGGCTTCTGCTTTGGCCTTGGCGGCTGCCTCTGCGGCTGCGCGTGCTTCAGCCTCGGCTTTGGCCTTGGCTGCCGCCTCGGCAGCGGGTTCGATGGCGGGAACAGGGCTTACGCGCGGTGCGCCGTTGCTGTTGAGGTCGATATGTCCCACGACCTTCGGGCCGACGGTCTTTGCCGGCTCCGGCTCTGAAGCCTCGGGCTGAGGCTGGGGCTTGGCCTTTTCCTTCTGCCGGGCCGAGAGAAACGAATCGCTCTTGGTTTTCTGCTCGAGGTCGGGCTTGAATGCTTTGAGCAGAATGTTGTAGGCGTCTTCGTCGATGCGTGCGTTTGGGTTGTCCTCAACATCGATGCCTTGCTTGTGCAGGTGGTCGATCACCGTTGCCATGGCAATGTTGAGGTCTTTTGCTACTTTACTGATTTTTGTTCTCGCCATATGTTGTTGAAGGGGTTGTACGTATGTTTTGAGGGGAGAGAGGTGTCCGGCCGGCTGACGGTGGTTATTCCTGATCGAACTCAGCCTTGAGTATCTCGAGCACCTGATCTACGGTGTCTTCCTCTAAGTCGGCCTTGTCGATGAGTGTCTGGCGCGGGGTGTTGATGACATTTTTGGCAGTCACGCAGCCGATATTCTTGAGGGCTTCGATCACCCAGCCGTCGATTTCGTCCTTGAATTCGTCGAGGTAGATATCCTCGTCATAGCTGTCCTGGGTGTCGCGGTACACATCGATCACATAGCCTGTCAGCATCGAAGCCAGTTTGATGTTCATGCCTCCCTTGCCGATCGCAAGCGACACCTCCTCGGGGTGCAGGAACACTTCCGCTTTCTTCTCCTCCTCGTCAAGATGTATGCTCGATATTTTAGCGGGGCTGAGCGCGCGCTGTATGAACAGCGAGGGATTCGAGGTGTACGACACCACATCAATGTTCTCATTGCGCAGCTCGCGCACGATGCCATGAATTCGCGATCCCTTCACGCCCACGCAGGCTCCCACCGGATCAATGCGGTCGTCATAGCTCTCTACGGCTATCTTCGCGCGTTCTCCCGGTATGCGGGCAACGGCGCGTATGTTGATCAGGCCGTCGTGGATCTCGGGCACTTCCAGCTCAAACAGGCGGCGTAGAAATGCCTCGTTCGTGCGCGATACGGTGATCTTCGGGTTGTTGTTCTTATTGTCGACATTGGCGATGACAGCGCGCACCATCTCGCCTTTGCGGAAGTAGTCGCCCGGTATCGACTCGCTTTTGGGCAGCAGAAGCTCGTTTTTCTCGTCATCGAGAAGCAGCGTCTCTTTCGACCATGTCTGGTACACCTCGCCGGTCACGAGCTCTCCCTCGAGCTCCTTGAATTTGGTGTACACCGCCTCTTTCTGCAGGTCGAGGATCTTCGACTGCAAGGTCTGGCGAAGGTTGAGGATGGCGCGACGGCCGAATTTCTCAAAGAAGATCTCCTTCGTGTGCTCTTCGCCGATCTCTACGTCGGGGTCGCCGTCGGCACGCGCGTCGCTCAGCGAGATCTCGAGATTGGGATCTTTCACCTCGCCGTCGGGCACAACCTCGAGATTCTGGAAAATCTGCACGTCGCCCTTGTCGGGGTTCATGATCACGTCGAGGTTCTCGTCCGTGCCGAACATCTTGGCGAGCACGTTGCGGAACGACTCCTCAAGCACACTGATCATCGTTGTCTTGTCGATATTCTTGAGCTCCTTGAACTCGGCGAAACGCTCCACCATGTTGGGAGCTTCCTCTTTCTTGGCCATAATCAGATTATGTGGATGTGATTTTGTTGCGGTTTCATTTAAAGTCGATCATGTAGACCACGCTCTTCACCCCATCGGTGGTGAAGGTCTCGGCGCGCATCACCGTCACCGGGCGTTTCGCTCCCGGCTCTTTCACCTTCACCGGTGTCTCAAGCGTGAACTCAAGCGGTGTCTTATCCGGGTCAACGTGTGTCAGCGTGCCCTTGAGCTTGCGACCGTCGCGCGTCAGCACCTCCACCTGGTTGCCGATGTTCTTCAGATACTGGCCGGCCACACGAAACGGCGACGTCAGTCCTGCCGAACCAACTTCCAGACTGTAGTCCTCCACATCGCGGTCAAGTGCCTCGTTGATCTCGCGGGTGATGCCTGCACACGTGTCTATGTCGAGATTGCCGGGGCTGTCAAGCTCCACCGTGATCTCGTTGGCGGGTGTCACTCTTATGTCAACGATGAAAATGTCGGTCTCTCCGATGGCTTTGGCCACTAAGTCGGTTACTTGCTGCTTGTCGATCATGCGGGTCTAATATGAAATAGAGGGAGCGATGTGCCCCCTCTGTGACTTTGATGATGCAAAGATAGCTAAAATTGGCGGCATTGTCAATACTATGTCACTCCCACACCCGCTCATCACCCCAATTTAACACTGCAATTAATAATATTTAATCGTATTTAATAAAAAATAACCATGGCGATCTCATGTCCCTCGGGTAGCTATCGGCTTGCGCCTGTTTGCCGGTTAGCACTCGTGATGTGTCAAAAAATAATCAATATGGGTTGAAATATTAAAAATGTCAAACTTTATGGGGGGGGGTAATTTGGAATTGATATTTATTTGTGCTATATTGCCGACGAAAAGCAATACATACACAAATAAATTCAAAATCTATGCGGAAGAAATTTTTACTCATGTTTTCAATGGCGCTATGTCTCTCGTCGGTAGTACAGGCGCAGAATATAATCGCCGATGGCACGGTCTGGACATATTCAACCGATAGGTCAGACGATTGGCAGTTTTCACTCGAGAGCGTCGGCGAAAAGTTTGGCAAAGAATGCCTTGGTTTTTTCGGCAGTTATGACGCCGAGCACAACAGGAAAGAACTTTATGACATCATCCATGTCGATGGCGACAAAGTCTTTCTGCTCAAGAGTGAGAATGTCGATGAGTGGCTTCTGATGTATGATTTCGGTTTGCAAGTAGGTGAAAAATGTACTGTATACAAGCCAATGAATACTCCGATGGCTGATAATCGCCAGTATGACTCTAGCGAGGTTGAATGTGTCTCTATTGGAAGTCAGGATGTTTTCGACGTCGATGGCAAAGTGCTCAATCTTGTTGAGGTAAATGTAGGCTCTCAGACGCGGCGTGATATAACTTGGATTGCCGGGTTTGGCTCAATGCAAGGGTTTTACCTGAACATCGCAGGTACGTATGACATCTACTCCGATTGGCAGCTCAAATCGATTTTCTACGACGGCAAGATGCTCTACGACAACACCGAGCTGAAAGTCGAAAGCCCCGATTCTGTGGCCGACAGCAGTGTGACGCTCGATGGCCGCCGACTGACCGTCGCAAACGGCCTGACAGCCACAGTCTACGCCACCGACGGCCGCTGTGTCGGCACAGTATCCGGCGGCAATGATCTCACCCTCCCCGCTGCGGGCGTATATGTGGTGAAAACTCCCGGCAGTGTGGCAAAAGTTCTCGTCCGCTGATATATCGGTTTACGCACAAACAAAAACAGAGGCGACGTGCCGCAATGGCGCGCCGCCTCTGTTTTGTAGGGGTTTGTGACCGTCCGGTGAGTGTCACTTTATGCGCTGTCTGATCTGCGCTGTCTCTGCCTCATAGCCCGGTTTGGCCAGCAGGGCGAACATGTTTTTCTTGTAAGCCTCCACGCCCGGTTGGTCAAACGGATTCACGCCGAGCATATATCCGCTGATGCCGCACGCTTTCTCGAAGAAATAGATCAGCTGGCCGATCCAGCGCTCGGTCAGGGCGGGTATGGTGATGCGGATGTTGGGCACGCCCCCGTCGACATGCGCTATGCGTGCGCCCAGCTCGGCCATCTTGTTGACCTCGTCGACCCGCTTGCCCGCGATATAGTTGAGCCCGTCGAGATTGTCGCCGTCGGTGGGTATCACCATCGTGCGTGCGCTCTCCTCGACCGACAGCACCGTCTCGAATATCGTGCGTTCGCCATCCTGTATCCATTGGCCCATCGAGTGCAGGTCGGTCGAGAAATCGACCGATGCGGGAAATATTCCCTTATGATCCTTGCCCTCGCTCTCGCCATAGAGCTGCTTCCACCATTCGCCGAAGTAGTGGAGCTTGGGGTTGTAGTTGACCAATATCTCTATCTTTTTGCCCTGGCGGTACAGCAGGTTGCGCGCTCCGGCATATGCGATACACGGATTCTCTTCGGCATTTTCTGCGGTGCAGGCCTTCTCCATCTCCGCCGCGCCCGCTGTCAGGGCGCTAATGTCATGTCCGGCCACAGCTATCGGTAGCAATCCCACCGGTGTCAGCACCGAAAAACGGCCTCCCACATTGTCAGGTATCACGAATGTCTTGTAGCCCTCTGAATTGGCCAGAGTGCGCAGCGCACCGCGCTTCTCGTCGGTGATGGCCACGATCAGCTTCTGCGCCGCAGCCTTTCCGGCCTGCTTCTCAAGCTGCTCCTTGAGTATGCGGAATGCGATCGCAGGCTCGGTGGTGGTTCCCGATTTCGAGATCACGATAATGCCGAATTTCTTATCTTTCAGAAAGTCCGACAGCTCGGCCAGATAGTCCTCGCCGATGTTCTGTCCGGCAAACAGCACAGCCGGGTTGCCCTGAGCCGACGGCATATGGCTGCGGAATGTGTTGTCGAGTGCCTCGATCACGGCCTTGGCGCCGAGATACGATCCGCCGATGCCGATGCACACCACCACTTCGCAGTCGCGGCGCAGCGAGTCGGCCGTGGCCTGTATGTCGGCGAGTTCCGCCTCGGTGATCGACGACGGCAGCTTCACCCATCCCAGAAAATCGTTGCCCGCGCCCGTGGCGTGGTCTACGGTGTGGAGGGCGTTGACGGCCTCCGATGTTATCCCGGCGAGGCTGCACGGGCAAGTTGCATCTGACGTATTGACGATAATTTTTTTCATTGATATGTGTTTAGAGAGTGTAATTTTATGTTTGTCATGAGAATGAGGCCGACACTTCGCGCAAGGTGGCTGCCGCAGGTGCGCCGCCATACAATATGTCGTGCACCCCTTCGAGTAGCGGCATCTCCACACCCGTCCGCTCGTTGATCTCGTGGATGCATTTCGTGCCGAAATAGCCCTCGGCCGTCTGCTCCATCTCCATCCGCGCGGCTTTCACCGAATATCCGCGGCCTATGATCGAGCCGAAATTGTGGTTGCGCGAGAACCGGCTGTAGCATGTCACCAGCAGGTCGCCCAGATAGGCCGAGTCGCATATGTTGCGTCGCTTCGACGGGCACACGGCGTTCAGAAAACGCTCCATCTCGCGGATGGCGTTGCTCACCAGCACCGCAAGAAAATTGTCACCCATCTTCAGCCCGTGCACCATTCCCGCGGCTATCGCATAAACGTTCTTGAGCACAGCCGCATACTCGATTCCCTCGATGTCGGCCGATGCCACAGCGCTGACATTGCCGCCGGTCAGCAACCTTGCCAGATCGGTGGCTTTAGCCATGTCGTCACACCCCACCGTCAGGTAGCTGCGGCGTCCGAGGGCTATCTCCTCGGCGTGGCAAGGGCCTCCTATCGCCAGGGTCGATGCCGCGTCCACGCCGAAGCGGTGCGACATATAGTCGGTCACAGTGAGATTGTCGTCCGGCACTATCCCTTTCACGGCGCTGATCACCGTCTTGCCGCTTATCGCCACATCGATCTTGTCGGCATGGCTCTTGAAATAAGGCGACGGCATCACCAGCAGCAGCGTGTCGGCCATGTCACATGCGGCATTGATGTCGGCCGTGAAATCGATTCGGTCTACATCAAAGGTGATGTCGCTCAGATACACCGGATTGTGGCGCAGCCGGCGGAAATCGTCGATCCGGTCGTTGCGGCGCATATACCACACTATGCGGTCACACCGCCGCATCAGCAGCGATGCCAGAGCCGTGGCCCACGAGCCGCCTCCCATCACGGCCACCGTGCCGAATGGATTCTCGCCTGTCGATGTCATTCCTGAGCGTCTGATGTCGGTTCTGCTGACGCCTTTGCGCCCTCGATCCACGACGCCACGACGTCGGGCACCGGATTCTTCAATCCCAGTTTATATTTTTTGTTGATGCCGAGCAGTTCCTGACACAGCTTGCCGGGGGCGTCGGTCGCAGCCAGCTGCGCCACGGTGAACACGCCCGCCTTGTAAAGCGGTGCCACCCATTCCTCCGCCACTCCGGCGGCCACGAACTTCTCCGCTTTGTCGCGCGGCTGCACTTTCTCCGGACGCATCTGCGGGAAAAACAGCACCTCCTGTATCGTCGTCTGCCCTGTCATGAGCATCACCAGTCGATCCATGCCTATGCCCATGCCCGATGTCGGCGGCATGCCGTATTCGAGAGCGCGGATAAAATCCTTGTCGATGATCATCGCTTCGTCATCACCCTTTTCGGCAAGACGCATCTGCTCGACAAAGCGTTCATACTGGTCAATCGGGTCATTCAGCTCCGAGTAGGCGTTTGCCAGCTCCTTGCCGTTCACCATCAGCTCGAAACGCTCCGTCAGCTCGGGGTTGTCGCGGTGGCGCTTCGTCAGGGGCGACATCTCGATCGGATAGTCGGTGATAAACGTGGGCTGTATGTATTTGCCCTCGCACTTCTCGCCGAAAATCTCGTCGATCAGTTTGCCCTTGCCCATCGACGGGGCGGTCTCCACTCCCAGCTCCTTGCACACGGCGCGCAGCTCATCCTCGTTCATTCCGGTGATGTCCACCCCGGTGTGATCCTTTATGGCCTGAGCCATGGTCACACGCGGATAGGGCGCTTTGAACGATATCACGTTGTCGCCCACCTTCACCTCCGTCGTGCCGTTGACATCCATGCATATCTTCTCGAGCATCCGCTCCGTAAAGGCCATCATCCAGTTATAGTCCTTGTAGCTCACATAGATCTCCATGCAGGTGAACTCCGGATTGTGCGTGCGGTCCATTCCCTCGTTGCGGAAGTTCTTCGAGAATTCATACACACCCTCGAATCCGCCCACGATCAGACGCTTCAGATACAGCTCGTCGGCAATGCGCAGATACAGCGGTATGTCAAGCGCATTGTGATGGGTGATAAACGGACGCGCCGACGCTCCGCCGGGAATCGACTGCAGTATCGGGGTCTCAACCTCCATGTAGCCGTGCGAGTTGAAATACTCGCGCATCGATGAATACACCTTCGAACGCTTCACGAAAATCTCTTTCACACCGTCGTTCACCACCAGGTCGACATATCGGCGGCGGTAGCGTAGCTCCGGATCGTCAAACGCATCGTAGGTCACGCCATCCTTCACTTTCACGATCGGCAGCGGACGCAGCGATTTGCTCAGCACCGTCAGCGAGTCGGCATGCACCGATATCTCGCCTGTCTGTGTGCGGAACACATGTCCCGTCACACCGACAAAGTCGCCGATGTCAAGCAGTTTCTTGAACACCACATTGTAGAGATCCTTGTCCTCGCCCGGGCACAGTTCGTCGCGCGAGATATAGACCTGTATGCGGCCGTCAGCGTCCTGTAGCTCCATGAACGATGCCTTGCCCATGATGCGGCGACCCATCACGCGTCCGGCGATGGCCACCTCACGGCGGGGGGCGTCGTCCTTGAAACTGTCCTTTATCTCGGCCGTATGGCCGGTGACACGGAATTCCGCTGCGGGATATGGGTCTATGCCGCGGCTGCGCAGCTCGCCGAGGCTGTTGCGGCGCACTATTTCCTGTTCGCTAAGTTCGAGAATATTCGTCATGTGGAGATATAGATATACAATTTAGACCGCAAAGTTACAACTTTTTCAGATATTGCGTAACTTTGCATCCTGTAATGCGTAACTTTGCATCCTGTAAGTCGTATTTAATATAGTGTGTTAAATTCAAACACACTCTTAAACACTGCATCGTCATGTACACCTGCATAACCCCACGTATAAAGGCCGTCGGTGTATCCGATACCGACATCGACCTGTTTGAAAGCCAATACGAAGTGCCCAACGGCATCACCTACAATTCCTATCTCCTTCAGGGCGATGATCTCGCCGTAGTCTTCGACACGGTCGATGCTGTCTTTGCCGACCAATGGCTCGACAATCTCGCCGATGCGCTCGGATCGTCACGCCAGCCCGACATGCTGGTGGTGCTCCACCTCGAGCCCGACCACAGCGGCTCTATCGCATGCCTGATGGAGCGCTACCCCTCCATGAAGCTTGCCGCATCGGCCAAGGCATTGGCAATGCTCCCCCAGTTTTTCGCCGATGCCTCTCAGTGGGACGGTCGCCTCGTGAAACTTGGCGAAGGCTCCAGCCTGAAGCTCGGTGGCGGTGTTGAACTCACATTCCTGTCTGCCCCGATGGTGCATTGGCCCGAGGTGCTCGTGGCCTACGAGCACTCCGAAGCCACGCTTTTCGGAGCCGACGCATTCGGCACATTCGGCACCCCCGGCCACTCCCAGCCCTGGGATCCCGAGGCCGCCCGCTACTATTTCAATATCGTCGGCAAATTTGGACAGCAGGTGCAGGCACTCCTCAAAAAAGCATCCTCGCTCGACATCAAGCGCATCTGTTCGCTCCACGGGCCGGTTCTCGAAGGCGATGAGGTGGCTCGCGCCGTCAGATTCTACGACCGCTGGAGCAGCTATCAGCCCGACCTGTCCGGCGTCTTCATCCCTTACGCATCAGTCTACGGCAACACTGCCGCCGCAGCCGTGACCATGGCGCAGTTGCTCGAGCAGCGTGGTGTCAACGTCGTCATGATGGATCTGGCCCGGTGCGACATGTCCGAGGCCGTCAGCCTCGCATTCCGCTATCCGGCCATGCTTCTGGCTGCCCCCACCTACGACTGCTCCGTCTTCCCCCCGATGGCCACCTTCCTTCACCACCTGTCCATAAAGGGATTCCGCAACCGCACGGTCGGCATCATCGAAAATGGATCGTGGGCGCCTGTGGCTGCCCGTACAATGCAAAAGATGCTCGACGAGATGAAAGATATCAAAGTCGTTCAGCCCGTCGTCACCATCCGTACACGCCTTGCCGAAGACAACGATGCCGACATGCAGCTCCTCGCCGACGCGCTCACATCAGCCGTCGTCGCTGCTCTCCCTCTCACCGACTGATCCCTCCACCTGATATTTGAAGTTACATTCTGTAACATCATAGAGCATCGAGAATTACAGTTGGCGCTGTCTCCATTCTTGCGAATGCGAATAGTTTCTTGCCAAGGTCTTTGATCGATGCTCCGATGTGATAGAGTGCATCATCAATTATCAGGAATCGGTCATGTATGTCAGTCACAAACCTTATTTCGATAGGCGCATATTGCCGGTCATGACGTTTCAAGTCAAGTGCGATCTGCCTTGAACGGTCAGCATCTGTATATATAATCGCTTTGACATCGCTGCCACGTTTATCCAACAAAGTGAGGACTGACTCATCAACATAGTTGTCGATCAGCACAATTCTTTTCCTTGCAGACTTCACGAGGTCACACACAAACTTATATGCGTCGAATATCTGACCGTTGAAAAAAATTCCTTCTACCGGAGGAAGGGATGCCCTGACGAAAAAATCTACTTTATCCGTGAGTTCGTCAAGTCGTCGGTCATGCTCCGAGAGGCGCTGGTCAATCCGCGATTCCATGTATAGCAGACGTTGATTCACGCTGTATCCCCGAAGCAGATAATCCTTCAACACCCCATTTGCCCATTGGCGGAACTTTGTGCCTCGCAAAGACTTAACTCTATATCCCACGGATATTATTACATCAAGACTATAATATTTAGTCCTGTAACGTTTGCCGTCTGCGGCAGTTGTCAAGTATTCCTTGACAACTGAATTACGTTGTAACTCACCCTCTTTGAATATGTTGTTAATATGAAGGCTGATATTTTGTTTAGTCGATTGAAACAAATCAACCATCTGAGCCTGATTGAGCCAAACAGTCTCATTCTCTACCCTTACATCCAATGATAGCGTGGAGTCTGGTTGATAAAGGATTATCTCATTATCGGCATCTTTATTTTTGAGGACGCATTTATCGCTGTTATCCATGTTGTGGGTTTATTAGATCGCAAATCTACGAAAAATAATCAGTATCTCAGTCTATTACGCCACAAACCGCACACAGTATCCGCTCAAATGCATCAAGTCTCCCCGTCGTCGATTGACAGCCGCAATTTCCCGACACTCAGAGTGTGTTAAATTCAAACACACTCTCAATTCCCTTGCAGTGTCGGAATGA